>NZ_JBGUES010000075.1:0-10264 GCF_041821165.1 Poseidonibacter sp.
TCCATCTTTTATCATTAATTCTGTTTCTATTTACTTTATCCATAAATATCTGGGGTGAAAATGCCAATACTTCATCAATATGATTTTCTAATACACATCCTAAAATAAGTGCAAAATATGCTCCCATTGAAGATCCCATACAAACAACTTTATCATACTTTTTACTAATTATTAATTTTTTGATAAATTTTATATTCTCATCCATATTTGATGTAAAAGGAAAAATACCTTTATTATACCAAGTATGAGAAGGATCCATTAAAAATATTTTATGAGTATTTATATCTTGAGTTATTAAAGGATATTTATTATAAAAAAGTCCCCCTAAATTTCCATAAGCACCAGTAAAAGATAAAACTAATACTTTTGCATCTTTATTTTCAAAATCAAAAAGTGCTGTTAGTGTTTTATTATGGGTTGTCATTCTAAAATTAGAATAGTCATGATATTTCTTTTGAACAAAGCTATAGGTTGGGATAAGCTTTTGTGTTTTAAAATCATGAATTTCTAAAATATTTTTATGAAAATTTGAATCAACTTTTGGTTTTATTTTATATTGTTTTATATCATCACAATAAATTACTAGATAATTATCATTTGTCATTAAATTTTCTAATGCACTAATATCTATTAGTTCACTATTTTCATAAAATTTAATTGAAAAATATGTATTTCCCCATTTTTTTGTTTTTAATAATTTTAAGTTATTAAGACCATTTAAATTTTTTAATTTATTATATGAAAGTGCTAATAATCCATTAATTTCTTTTAAATTAGATAAAGGTATTAAATTTTCTATTTTATTAGCTGATATTGAAAAACTTGCACCTATATATTCTAAATCTTCCAAACCTTCAAGACTGGTGATTTGATTTTGATGTAAAAATAAAGAAGATGAAATATTCTTTATTTTTTTTAAGAATTTTATATCTTTTAATTTATTATTAGTAATTTTAATAGCTCCGGAAAACTCTTTATTAGAATTAAAAACTTCACTTAAAAAATTACAATTATCTAATAAAGTATTTGATATATTTATATTACCTACTTTGAATAATGAATTAAAACCATTAATTATAAAAAGTTTTTTACAATTGTTAATATATAAATCACTTTTAAGTAACAATAAGTCATTTAATCCATTTATTTTTTTTAATTCTTTCATATTCAATATCTTTAAACTTTTTAAAGATTGTAATTCATTTAAATCATTTATCTTTTCTAAATTTAAATTATCTAAAATAAGTTCGCCATCTAAACTTAGTAAATTTCTTAAACCATTTAAGTCTGTTAAATTATTACAGTTTTCAAATTTTAAACTTCCATTTAATCTTTTTAATATATGAAAACAATTTAATTCATTACTACTAATATCTAATTCCACAAAATTCAATTGTGGAATAGATAATGTACCTGTAAAAATATCAAAATATTCACAATAAAATATACCATCTTGTTCTAAAATAATATCTTTTGTATATTTATTTAACACTTTCATAAAATTTTGTATTTCTTCTGTATTAAAATTTTCATAAACTATATTTGATAAAGGATATATTAAATGTAAAAAATCTTCTAATTCTTTTGATTTTTCTTTTTTTAAACTATTTACTGTTTTTATTATTGCATTAAATATATGCTGATTATTTGTTACTGCTCTTTTTTCTTGTCTATTGATATAAGTACTTTTATCATCTAATTTTCTTAAGAAATATTTTTTTTGCATAAAAGAAAATTCTTGTTCACAATTTTCTAAAAAAAGTTTAACAAACTTTGATCCTGTTTTTTTATTATTATATATCTCCGAATTATTTTCTAAGCCTTTAGGTAGATTAAAAGTATCTTTATCTTCACTCAAACTAATTAAATTATTCCAAAAAAATTCAGCATCATGAAGTTTATGAATTAGAGAATCAAGTTCTTTTTTGCTTTTAGGTAAATCTTCATTTTTACCGATCTTCTCTTGCATAATACTTTGTGACCATCGTGCAAGACCTTCCATAAACCACATATTATTAAAATGTACATATGAATATTGATAAATATGAAATAGCTCATGGATAGGTGTAGCAGTTTTTTTTATAAGATTTCTGTGAATTGTAATACGTAAAGATTTTCCTTCATAAGAAGTATTTTTTAATTCTTTTATATTTTCATCATATACAAGTCCTGAAGCAATGCCATGCTCTCTTGGTATATTTTTTATATATATATCAATAAATTGTGCACCTTTTTTATAAAAGAACCCACCTTTTAAAGGATTTCTTAATCCAAAGGAATCTTCTAATAAAATTTTTGCTGTTTCAAATTTATATAACATTAATAATATGTAATCAGGTATTCCACAGTTTTGTGAGTCCGTAATATTAAGAGGCGCAGTTTCTTTATCCAATGAATAAAAAAATCTCCATTGACGATATAATAAAATATTAGAATAAAGAGGATCTTCTATTTTTATAATAGTTGAACTATTAATAATATTTTCATAACTAACTCCACTTATCATTTACATACCTTTATAATATCACCTGTTTGTTTTTTTAATTCTAATATTTCCCACTTATCAGGATTTTCTACTTCACTACCAATCCCAAAATAAAAACAATCTTTATATTTTTCAAAACTTCTTGCAAAACTAGGATACTTAAATTTTATAACTTCTTCTTTTTGATTAAGTTGTCCTTCTTTTATCTTATACACGATATTTTCATTTTTTGTATTTATTAATAAAAAAATATTTTCTCCTCGAACTAAAATATCTCTTGGTATTTCATCTTCATGGAGTTGTATTTTTTTTATTATCAAATCTTTTGAAATAAAATATAGCCCAAAAGGTTTTCCTTGATGATCATTATGTTTCTTTACACCTATATATAAACTACCTGACCTTAGTTTTGTTGATTTTACTATTTTAACAGAAGTATTATCTAGCTTTGTATTAGGAAACATTCTACTTATATTTAAATCAAATCTTGAAGAAAATGTTTCTCTATTAGTTAACCATTGTGTTATATTAAGTTTTAAAGGATACTTTTTTTGAAAAGTTTTAGTTGCAAATATTTCATTTTCTATTTCTATAAAACTGTATACTCTACCTTTTCCCTGAGCTATTTTTTGCCATGTTTTTGCATTTAGGTCACTTACAAAAACAGCGCCTTTTCCCTTTAAACCAATTGCCGTAAATATTTTTCCATCTTTTTCAACAATATCATATACATGTAATGCATTTGCTAATGTTCTGTACTTTTGCCATGTATTATTTTCTTTTTTATAAATATTCCCATATGTCCATTTTTGTGTTGCATCATGACCTGGTATATATAATCTATTTTTATAAACTTTGAAAATATCTATTTGTTC
The DNA here is from genome assembly GCF_041821165.1 of Poseidonibacter sp. Classification (NCBI taxonomy): domain Bacteria; kingdom Pseudomonadati; phylum Campylobacterota; class Epsilonproteobacteria; order Campylobacterales; family Arcobacteraceae; genus Poseidonibacter; species Poseidonibacter sp. The sequence goes on from NZ_JBGUES010000075.1 coordinate 3,361, forward strand.
TTCTGCAACCTTATATTCATATTCAAACTTTTCTGTTTTAGGATCAAGTGAAACAACATAAACTCGTCCTGCATTTTGTGCTGGTCCTTTATTGCTACTATTTCCAGCACCTAAATATATTTTTCCTTCAAAAAGTTGCATATCCCAAATATTTCTAGCATAAATATCTTCTCCATTAGAATACTGTTTGATATAAGGATTACCTAAATAATTATAATCTTTTGAAAAACAAAAACTAATAATCAATATAAAAAGAAAAAGTATTTTCATTTTTTACTCCACCCATGGTCTTGCTTGTTTAATATGTAATATTCCATTACTTGTTATTTTGAATTCTATTTCCATTGCAAAAATACTATTTTTTTCTATATTATAAACTTTTTTAAAATGTTCTTCAATCTTTTCTAGTGATTTTTGTAACTCTTCTAAATACTCTGTCTGTATTACTTTTTCAGTTTTTTTAATCATATTCGAACGATTTATATATTGCAATACATAATCTTTTCTATTTCCCGCAATTACTCCTACAATTTCTTCAGCTATTGAGTACTTTCTAGGATTTGTAACAAGTGCTTCTCCAATTTGTGAATTAATGTAAAAACCTTTTCTTTTTTTATCAAAGATATTCTTTGTAACAGCAACACCATTAGCTTTTTCACCTTTATATCTTGGATGACAGCAAACACCCATCATCGTTTTAATATGAACTATTTTATGAAATTCTCTTTCTTCATAAGCTCTATAATTCCAAATACTTGCCCATACTTTTTTAATAGCATAACTTAATGGTTTCGAAAAATCCTTATAACTATAGGAATCATATAATCCTGCTCCACTAAAATTCTTTAAATCTTCATTATTTGCACTTGATCGTAATCGTAAATATGAGTTCTTTGGATAATATCCTAGTATCTTATTAAACTCATTTTCCATCCATTGAGCTACTTTTCCATTTCTTATCTTATTTCTAAATTCTTTTAATAAAATTTCTTTTTCTTGTATATTTTCAAGAACTTTATACTTATTACATAAAATCTCGATCTCTTTATAAAAATCATTATATTTCAAAAATTGATCATAAAAATAAAATGGTATACCAAAGCCATCAGGAATATTTTTTTCACTAAATATATTATAAAGTTCGCCTAAATTTGATGTTTTTGTACCATATGCATCAAAATCTTTATTATTTATATTTCTAATATGTTTTATTTCTTTTTCTTGTAAATTACTTTTAGGAATTAATTCTTTAATTGGTCTTATATTATCAAAAAAAGATTCTACTTCTTTTTTAGTTGCTTTAGAAATTTTATAACCATTATTATTTATTTCATACCTAACATAGCTATCTTTTAAAAGTAATAACTCTTCTTTGATTGAAGCATTCTTTAGATATGCATTTGGTATTTTGTTTTGTTTTGCAAGTAAATTAATATGAGATAATGATGTTTGAGGAAGTGTTGTTAAAATTCCACTTACATGACTTAAATAATTTGGAATATAGTCAAATACTACAATATCTTTTATATCAAAATTCTCTTCATTGCTGGCAAAACGTAATATTCCATAAGATGTACCATTGTTATAAGGAATATAATCAATTTTATTAAATAAAGTATCTGTTTTAATAAATCTAATATTACTTTTATCATATTCTTCTTTATCTTTTAAAACTTGTTGTTTTTGAATATCACTTATAGTATGAATAAATATATTATCCTTTGCAAATTTTATTCTTTGTGTTAACATATTCCATGCTAATTGAGTATGATGAAATAAAATGGCAACTGTTGGCCAAAAATGAATGGTATAAATACCTTTCTCATTAGTTTCAGAATATAAATCATGGTAAATTAAAGAACCAACTATATTTTTTCTTTGACTATTTGTATATGATTCTCTTCTAAATTTACTAAATATACAATCCATATCAATATTATTCTTATAAAAATCATAATGCATATTGAATTTTTTAGTATTCATCCAATAAAACCTAGGATTTGTATTTATATCAACAATAATAAACTTAGTCTCTATAACATTAAATTTACCAGGAATATTTGTTTTAGTAGAAAAAGAAATAAATTCATTTTTATTTACAAATTTTTCCACGTAATTATCATTTTTTATATCTATTATTTTTTTTCCAAGCATATTTAGTCTTTGAGAATAACCCTCATTTAATTTTTTTGCAATTAAACTAGTAATCTCTCTACGTTCTCCTCCATTCCATGTTATTTCATTAATTATAGGCTGATTATTAAAATAAAAAACATCTATTCTAATATGATCTGCTTTTACAAGTTTTGCAACCTTTAAAGCTAGTTTTTTACCTTCTTTCCACCAATGAGGTAATACCCCTTTATTATTTGATAATAACTTACCGTTTTCATCAAAACTTGGAAAACCTTTAACTCTTGCAAAAAAACCGACAACTTCTCCAAAAACTATAGAAAATTTCAATTCAATACTATCTTCAATTAACTCTTCTAATATTACGCCTGGGTTTACCATCATACTAGACCAGTCTTCTTCTATTTGCTTTTCTAACCACTTTTTATTAATCTCTTTTTTTAAATATTCAAAGTCTACATCTTTACCATACATTTCATTTTTTTTAGCAGTGTCATTTGCAGATATAAACTTTCCATTTCTTATTCTATATACGCCATTACTATTTGCTAAATGTGTTGACTTAATAACAAAAGACTTTAATCCATTTTTATATAATTGTTCAATTCTTTCAAAGAAATGATCATCTTGTCTATGTGAATACATAATAATTGGCATTGAAGGAATTCCATGTTCCTTTAAAAAATGATAAATATAAACTTTATCTTGCCATCTTACTAAATCAATTCTTTTTAATTGAGTTCCATCGCCTTCTCTACCTCTTAAGAAAACATATTCTAAATATTTTAAATTAGGTCTCCAATCATCATCTAATATAAATTCGTCTCTTATATCTAATAATCTACTTTTTAAGTTTACAGATAAATCACAAATATTACTTTTTGAGATATTTTCATCAATATCTTGAGCATATACAATTATATTATTATAAGAAAAAATACTTTTTTTAGATGGAATTATTTTAAACTTCTGAGAAGAATCCACTATAACTATACAATTTCCACTTACTTCAGATATATTATTTAAAGCTTTTATATCATTAAGATATGGATTTTTATTTAAAGCTATTGTTCTTAGCTTACCATTCCACTTTATTGTTTTTAAATATTCTAAATTTTCAAGACCTGCTAAGCTTTTTAATTTATTGTTTACAACACCTATCATTCCATTAACAAATTTTAAATTAGATAATGGTTTTAGTGATTTTAAATTATTTGAAGAAATTGAGAAACTTGCATTGACATGTTCTAACTGTTCTAATCCTTCTAGTGTTTCTAATGCATTATAATGTAAATATAAAGATGAGTTAACCTGTTTAAGTCCTCTTAAAAAAAATATATTCTTTAATTTAATATTATTAATTATTTTTAACTCTTTATTTAAAATATGACTTTGACTAAAAAGAGAGTTAAATCCAAATATTTCTTCAAGATTAAAGTTCTTTGATATAATTAAACTATCAATTAATTTTAATGCATTAAAACCAGTTAATGATTTGAGTTTTTTACAATCATTTATTACAAGTTTTTTTACCCCTTTTAAATAATTAAAAAAACTAAAATCTTCTAATTCCTTATTAGTTAAATAAAGTTCTCCTGTAATATATTCTATTTCATTTAAAACTATAAAATCTTCAATTAATAAATTAGTACAATCAAGTTTTTTAATATTTAATGTTTTGCTTTCTTTATTATATGATTCAAAATCAATTTTATATTTATTTAAAAGCTTTTGTATATTATCCATTATTGCACTCCCAAATGTATCTACTCATCATCTGAAATAAATCTTTTTCATATCTACCAAGGGTATAACCAAATCTAACATTAATTTCAAATATTTTTGGTATACCATCTTTGATTTTATAATCAATACAACAAGTTAAATATTCACCTTTTGGAATAATTCTTTTAAGAATTTTTGTAAACTCTTCTTTACAGGGACAAATAATCTTTTTATCTATCATTTTATATTTTGTATCTTTATTTAATACATATTTTTCAGATGTATAAGATTTTTCATATGTAATTTCTTCTAAAATATTATCTTTATATAAAATATTAGTTGCATACTCTGTATTACCAGTAATATATTCATTAATTACATAATTATCTTTTATTTCTAATTCTTCTAAAGAATTTACAATTTCTATATTTTCTCCATTAGCAGAACTAATTTCCTTTGTTATACATGGAAATTTAATATCATCTATATTTTTATAGTAAGTAGGGATATAAATATCTAAATTATTATTTTCCATGCACTCATAAAACTTTTTTTTATTTAAAAGAGTCATTACTGTTTCAAGGTTATTTACAATAAATTTCAAACCATTATCTCTTAATATACACCTATTTTGAAATAAAAACTTTTGAGCATTGTATTTTTGACCATATATATATTCAATTCCATGTTTTTTAGCATAAAGAATTAAATTATTAGGATTATTAAAATTTAATAGATGAGCTTCAAGATAACTATTATTTTTTAATACATTAATCCAAGTATTATAAAAAAGTATTTTTTGTTTTGTAGGTTCGATATAATCTTTAAAAATATCCTTTGTTCTAATAACTGTTTTATTTTTTACAATTTCAATGGTTTGTTTATAAAAATCTGAATCTTTTGAAGGTATTATATTTTTATTATTAGAGTTAATATAAATAATACAATGGTTTGTATTTGATAAACAATTTAATGCGCTAATATCAATTAGATTCACATTTCCTTGTAATGCTAAACTTCTATACTCATCATTCCATTTTGTTACACTTATTTCTTTTAAATTTTCTATACCTTCTAGACTCACTAACTTATTATATGCTACACCTAACATACCATTAACTTTATTTAGTTTTTTTAATTCATCTAAAGAGACTAAATTATTCCCAGATAAAGATAAACTTGCATTAACTTCTTTTAATTCTTGTAAGCCATCTAAAGTATCTAAACTATTATTATGTAAGTAACATGAACTATTTATATACTCTATTCCTCTTAAAAAAGAAACACTTTTTAATAATTTGTTTGACTCGATTTTAATAAATCCATCAAGTTTTCTCTTAGTTCTAAAAAATTTGAAAAATCCAAAAATATCTTTCAAATTTTCATTATTTTTAATAGTTAAGTTTTTTATATATTCTAAAGAATTAAAGCCTGTAATTTCAGATAAATTTTTACAATTACTTATTGTAATTGAATGGACAGATTTAAGCTTATTAAATATATTTAGGGATTCTATTTTACTATTTTGAAATATTAGCTCGGCATTTGTTTTTTTTATTAAAGCTAATTTTTCTAACTGATTTAAATTCAATGTAGATAAATTTAATGTCTTTACTTTTAATTCTTTAGATTCTAAATCAAAATAATCACAGTATAAAAAGTTGTTATTTTTATAAACTAATTTTTCATCACAAATTTGCAAGATAGAAAAAAAATCTTGAATATTATTTTCTTTTAGCGCTTTATTTTTTTTATGTAAATATTCTTCTACAATTTCTAAAAAAGTTTTAAGTTCTATATCAAAAGAACATGTACTCTTATTTATACTTATTAATAATGATTTTAAAATATATTTATTATTTCTACTGTTTTTTTTATCATCATTATTCCAAATAATATTATAATTATTTTCAACTTCTATTGAAGAGGTACTTGTTTCTTCTAGAAAACATTTAATAAAAGTTATTCTATCTTTAATTTTTGAAAGAAGTCTTCTAAAAAAATACTCTGTATCATGTGCTCTAGATAAAAGATATTTTAACTCTTCAATATTTTGTGGTAATCTTTCTTCTATCATTTTTCTATTATGAATTAAGTTTTGGCTCCATCTTGCAAGCCCTTCCATAAACCACATATTATTAAAATTACAATAGTTATATTGGAATACATGAAAAAGTTCATGTATTGGTGTAGCAGTACTTTGTATTAATCCATTATGTAATTGAATTTTAATAGATTTACCTTTTAAAGATTTCTCTTCAAAATAATGACTATTATCTATTAACTTTGATGCAACTAAACCTTTTTGGATAGGAATATTAATTATTAAAATATCAATAAATTTTGCACCTTTATCAAAATAAATTCCTTCTTTTAAAGGATTTTTAAGATGTAGTTTTTTTATAAATATTTCATATGCTTGTAAGAAATGTTTAAATACATCAATTATATAATCAGGAATATTCTCATTATAATTATATGCTAAATTTGAAGGTGTTTTTTCACTTACCCTTATATTATAAAATATTCTAAATGGATAACTTATAAAGCATCTTTCATAATCTTTATTTATAAAATCTTTATTCTTGATTTTAATTTTCATATTATAGTTTCTTTAATAATGGTAATAATATTTCTTTATAAAATTCACTTCTTTTAAAATCAACTAATGTTACAAAAGTTTTTGAATTCATAAAATCAATAAACTTTCCACAATCTAAACTCACCCATCCTAATCCCCAAGTTCTTCCTTCAAATTTTTTATCATAATTCAAACTATTGATAAATTTTTTTAAATTGATTCTATTTTCTTCATTCATTTTTATAACTTTAAACTTACTATCATATTTTTTATATTCTATAAAACCAATATGTAAATTAAAAGTAGCAACTTCTATATGTAAAAGATATTTTGCATGTCCAAAATCATAAAAACTACCAAATAATTGTTTTCTTGGTAAATTAGTTTTTTTATCATAATTATTAAACCACATTTCACAATATTCTTCATTATAAACATAAGTATTTGAACCGGTTTGTTCTATAT
>NZ_JBGUES010000076.1:0-10209 GCF_041821165.1 Poseidonibacter sp.
TCTTTCATAGTTATCAATTGTAATCCAATCACCAACTAAATCAACTGGTGATTCAACTTCTATTTGATTAAAAAATTGGTCAAGACCAATATATTTACCATTTTTTTCTTGTTCTATTAATACTTCTAAAGTTTTATTATTCTCTTTTCTAAAATTATAGTTTTTCTCTTCAATAATTTTAGTTAATTCGTTATAACGTAATTTAGCAATATCCCCTTTTATTTCAGGTTTCATAGTAGCACTTGGTGTTCCATCTCTTTTAGAGTATGTAAATGCATGAACATGAGTTAAAGGAAATCTATGTAAATTTTGTATTGCTTCTTGCCAAATTGCATCAGTTTCACCAGGATGACCTACAATAAAATCTGTTCCTAAAGCATAACCATTATCTTTTAAAAACTCAAATAATTCTAAATCATCTAATACTTTATTTCTTCTATTCATTAACTTTAACATATCTTTTGAAGTATGCTGTAATGCAATATGAAGATGTTTTGCCATAAATGGTTCATTTACTAATTCTTTAAATTCATCATCAATTTGAATAGGTTCTATACTTCCCATTCTAATTCTTCTAACACCTTTTATTTTAGACATTTTTTTAAGAAGTTTTGCTAATGAAGTATGCTGTTTTTTACCATAAGAACCTACATTTGTTCCTGTTAAAATAAATTCTCCAAAACCATTTGAAGCTAAAGTTTCAACTTGTTCTAAGATTTTATCTTCACTATAAGATCTTGCATCACCTCTTACATGAGGGATAATACAATAAGAACATCTAAAATCACATCCTTCTTGAACTTTAATAAATGCCCTACTTTTTCCAACAAACTCTTCAACAATAGTATTATCAAGATGTTCTAAATCACCAGCTTGAAAAAATCTTTCTTCTTGTTGTAAAAGTTCATTAATTTTTTCTTTTTCAGAATGTCCAAAAAGAGCATCTACTTTTTCTTCTTTAAATAAACTCTCACCCTTAGTCCAAACTCCACAACCTGTAAAGATAACTCTTGGATCTTTAGGAAGTTTTTTTAAACTATTAATATAACCTCTTGCTGTACTATCAGCACCATTTGTAACTGTACATGAGTTAATAACTACAACATCTGCACTTTTTTCATCTTGAGTAATATCAAAATCTTTTAAATTACTCATCATAACTTGTGTATCAAAAACATTTGTTCTACATCCAAATGTTTTGAAATATACTTTTTGCTTATCTTTTGAAAAATTCATTTACTTTCTTTAACCTTATATATCTTCTAACTCTGCTGGTTTTGCTCTAGGACCTGTTGAAGGACCATAATGATTATCAGTTTTGTTCATATTAATTTGTTGAGTTGGGTATGCAATATGAATATCATCTTCTTTCATAAATGCATCTAAAATCTCTGGACTCATTGTACTTCTTAATTGAAGTGCTGCATATGAGTTTGTTAAATACCATCCTGAAATTACAATTCCATATGATTCAACAAAAGTAAATACTCTAGGTTCAACTCCTGTTGCTCTTAATTGGTATTTACTTCTCATTTTACTTAATTGTTTTCTAGTTATATCTGTATAACCTTTTGAATAATGTTTTAAAATATCTCTTGAAATCTTTTGTGCTTTTTTATAATTTGAATCATAAGTAATTACAATATCAATTCCATCCCATACCGTTCTTAAACCAGAATGTGTATAGTTAGCAATCATTTCAGAAAAAATATAGTTATTTGGAATAAAGAAAATTCTACCTGTTCTTCTATTTACAGTATAAGAAGTTAAAGTAATATCTTCTCTAATTGTAATTTTAAATAATGAAATATCTAAAACATCACCAACTGCTTCAAGACCATTTCTTGTTACTTTGATTCTATCACCTACTTGTATTGAACCAGAAGTTACAATAACCATCCATCCAAAAATAGACATAAACCAATCTTTAAGTGCAATAGCAATACCCGCTGATGCAAACCCTAGAATTGTTACTAAGTAAGAAACATTATCAATATATGAAAATAGTAAAATTATAATGATTAAAAACACAACTGTAAAGTTAATAATTTTATTAATCATATAATAGTTTTCATTTTGTGAAAAATATTTTTTTAGTGCTAATTTAACTAAAAATGATAAAAATGATAAGATAAAAATTATTGAAATAATAATTAGAATCTTTTGAATTTGCTCTGATATTTGATTTTGAATTTCTAAAATAACTTGTTCTATTTTTCTTGTATAAACTTCTTCAGTAGTTGATACAATTTCTAAAACCATGTTAAAATCTTTTTTCTCTTTATCTAAAAAAGTGATTCTTTCTTTATATTCATCTTTTTGTTCAAGATTAAAAAGTTCTAAATATACAAATAGCTCTTCATCAAGTTTACTTGTTAATTCACTAATATTACTCTCTAATTCTTTAAATTGCTTTTTATTATCTTCAAGTTTTTTAATATGAGATAAGGCATTTATAATTCCAAAAGGATTTGTAATATTTTCATATTTTTCAATTTCAGGAGGATTAATTAGTCCACCAATTGGAGAACCTTTATACTCAGCAATTAATTCTAACTCGTTTTCTTTTACTCTTATTTTATTGTGTAATTGATATGTTTGCTCTTCTGAAATTTCTCTATTTTTCTTTAGACTTCTTTTTAAAAGTGCTAATTCTGTTGAAATTTTTCTATATGAAACATAGTTTGAATATCTTTTTAATAAAATATTGTTTTTAAATTCCAAATTAGATTTTTTGATTTTTTCTTTTAAAATATTAATATGAGCTAAATGTTGCATATTTAGCTCTTTTTGTTGTTGCTCTTCAAGCTCTTTTTGTTTTTTCTCTTCAAGCTCTTTTTGTTCAATATCAAGTTTTTCTTGAATTATTTGTTCTTGAATTTGTTTTACTGTTGTATTAGCTTCATTTTGAGCAACAGGCTCATTTGCAAAAACAAAAGTTGCTAAGAATAAAGTTGCTAAGAATTTATTTAACAAGAGAAACCTTTTAAAACTTCAATAACTTCATCTTTACTAACTTCATTTGTGATTAAACAGTCACCTATTCCACGAGGAAGAATAAATTTAATTTTATTATCTAAAGATTTTTTATCTAAGAAAAAATGCTCATAAAAATCTTCAACATCTTTAATAGTATAAGAAGTTGGAATATTATATTTTTCTAATAAGTTTTTAACTCTTAAAGCTTCATCTTCATTCATTAGATTTAATTTAACAGCTAAGGCATTTGCCATAACCATTCCAATTCCTACAGCTTCACCATGTAAAAAAGTATCATAATTAGTTTCATTTTCAATAACATGCCCAAAAGTATGCCCATAATTTAAAGCAGCTCTTATTCCATGCTCTTTTTCATCTTGTGAAACTACGTATGCTTTTGTTTGAACTGATTTTAAAATTGCAGTTTTTATATGTTCTTTATCATTTAAATCATTTTGTTCTAACCATTCAAAGAAATCTTTATTAAAAGTAACTGCCATTTTTACAATTTCAGCAATACCTGCACCAAATTCTCTTTTTGGTAAAGTATCTAAAAAAGTTGGATCAATATAAACTGCATTTGGTTGATGAAATGCACCAACTAAATTTTTTCCAAATTTATTATTTATTCCTGTTTTTCCACCAACACTTGCATCTACTTGTGATAAAAGTGTTGTAGGTATTTGAATAAAATCAATACCTCTTTGGTAAATTGATGATGCAAATCCAGTCATATCACCAATTACTCCACCTCCAAAAGCTACAAGTAAAGATTTTCTATCTAATCTTTGTTTAAAACAGTGTTCTAATATATCTTCGATTGTTTTTAGATGTTTATACTCTTCTCCATCAGGAATAGTACAAACAGTAAGCTCTTTTGCTTTAAGTCTATTTTTTAAGTAATCTAAGTGGAAACCACTTACAGTAGGGTTTGTAACAATTACAACTTTTGTATCAAAATATAAATCATTTAATTTATCTATAAAAATTTCATAAGAATTGTTGTGTGGTAAATCAATATTAACAGTCATTTTAGCTATCCAAATTATTTAGTATAAGTCACTCATTTTAGCTAAAAAAATATTGAAAAATACTTAGAAATATATAAAACTTGTATATTTAAAATTCTTATGAAAATCACCCTATATTTAATAATAAATTAGTAAATAATCTAGGTGATTTTCAGTGTTAGTTTAGAGAATATCCAAGATTTGAATGATTCTTAATTAATTCATAATATGTTTTATCTCTAATGTTTTTTATCATATTTCTTAGAGTATAAATAGACATATTTTTACCTTTCCAAACAATATTATGTATAGTATTTGAATCAACTATATTATTTCTATTTTCTAATAATAATATAAATAAATTCTTTTCTGTTTTTGTAAGGTTAACTTCTTCTTTTCTATCATTATAAAGTTTTGTTGTATGTCTATTATAATAGAATCCATTACTAAAATTTACTGTTTTTGTTATTTCATTTTTAATTAATTTTGTTACATACTGATCTACCGATAAATTTAATTTATCTGATATCTCAACTAAAGCATCTTTTGTCTCATCGTCAATCTTTACTGTTAGTTCTACATCTTTCATAATTTATCCTTTCATAATCTCTTTGTATAATTATAACATAATATATATAGTTATTAAGAATAAAAAAATGAATTAAATTGTAAAAATTACATAAATTCAATATCAAAAAATTGATTTTATTTAAATACAAAATTATTTTTTCTTATTTTAGGATAATAAGCCCATGATAAAAGTTGGAAAAAAATTATTAATTTTAATGATAAATTTAAATTTTAATCACTTTAATTTCATATTTTATTATATATTTGAGTTTTTACTAGAAGATAATTTGATAAAAGTAAAGAATAAATAGAATTTATTTTTAAATTGCTTATATTTAATAGAAAATTCTTTGAGTATTTTGGCGACCCCAGCAAGATTCGAACTTGCGTCATTAGGAGGAAATCCTAAGGTCCTTGGCCGCTAGACGACGGGGTCATGAATAAGATTTGAATTATAATCAAACTATTATTGATTTACTCTTAAGAATATTGAAAAAAGCCCTATAATTCAAGTTTTTTAGAAGTTTTATCTAATTTTGATACTTTTATTTTTTGATAGTTTGTAAATTGATGAAGATATATTTTCACTAAAACCATTTTTTTCATTTACAATAATATTAGAATTTTTTATTGAAAAATCATAATCAAACTTATTACCAGTTAAATTGGCAGATGTTGAGTATAAAATATTAAATTTACATATAAAATCATAAAATGATGAGCTTTTAGGAATAACCCTAAATGACTTCAAATTTGGATATATAAAAGTAGTTTTAGAAGCTCTTCTAACTCTTTTTCTAAAGTTTTTAGGAACTCTTGTATATTTATTTAAAGTCTTAAAAGAATCAACTGTATTTAGAGTTTTTTTAGATTTAGGTCTTTGTTTTACCTCTGCTAGTTTCTCATCACTTGATGATGAGAAACCAACTGTAGTATCTGTTTGAACAAGATACACTAAAGAAGAGTTCATTGATTATTAGTCGTTTAAGAACTCTTGAATAGATTTTACACCTAATCCATCTTTTTTCTTTAATACTTTCATTGCTTCAACACAAGCTAAAGAACCAGCTGCTGTTGTAACATAAGGTACATTCATTTTAAGAACAGATCTTCTAATATTTTTACCATCTTCTTTAGATGATTCTTTTCCATCAGAAGTATTAATAGCTAAAGCAATATCACCATTTGCAAGTAAATCTGTAATATTTGGTCTACCTTCAGAAATTTTAAGAACTTTTTCACAATCAATTCCAGCATCAGCAATTGATTTATGAGTACCACCTGTTGCAATACAAGTAAATCCTTGATCAACTAAACCTTTTGCAATAACTGGTGCGAATTCTTTATCTAAATCACATAATGAAATAAATACTTTTCCTTCAGTTGGTAAATCATTTTTAGCAGCACTTTGTGCTTTTGCAAAAGACTCACCAAAGTTATCAGAAATACCCATAACTTCACCAGTTGATTTCATTTCAGGAGTTAAAATCATATCAGAACCACTTAATTTATTAAATGGGAAAACCGCTTCTTTTACAGCAACGTGATTTCTTAAAATTGGTTTTAATACACCATTTCCTTCCCAAACAAGGTCAAAGTTATAAGATGATAATGCATCTCTTAGGCTTTCTCCCCACATAACTCTAGTTGCAACTTTTGCTAAAGGCATTCCTGTTGCTTTTGAAACAAATGGAACAGTTCTAGAAGCTCTTGGGTTTACTTCAATTAAGTAAATCTCACCTTTATGAATTGCATATTGAACATTCATTAAACCAATAACACCTAAATTTAATGCCATTGTTTTTGTTTTTGTTTCTAATTCTTTGATTAAATCATCAGAAATTGAAATTGGAGGTAAAGAACAAGCACTATCACCTGAGTGAATACCAGCTTCTTCAATATGTTGCATAATTCCACCAATATAAACTTCTTTTCCATCACAAATACAATCAACATCAAGTTCAACTGCTCTATCTAAGAATTTGTCAATTAATACAGGAGCATCATTTGATACAGATACTGCTTCATCCATATATTGTTTTAATTCATCAGTTGAATAAACAATTCTCATTCCTCTTCCACCAAGTACAAAAGAAGGTCTTACTAATACTGGGTATCCAATTTTTTCTGCAATTTCAATAGCTTCATTTACTTCAACAGCAGTTCCGTTTTCAGGTTGTAATAGTCCAGCATCTTCAACAAATTTAGAGAATTTTTTTCTATCTTCTGCTAAATCAATAACTTCAGCAGTAGTTCCAATAATTTTTGCACCAACAGCTGTTAAAGCATTTGCTAATTTTAATGGAGTTTGTCCACCAAAATGTACAATAACACCATCTGGATTTTCTGTTTCAATTACAGATCTTACATGCTCAAAATCAATTGGTTCAAAGTATAAAATATCAGAAGTATCATAGTCAGTTGATACAGTTTCTGGATTACAGTTATACATAATTGTTTTTACACCCATTTCATTTAATGCAAATGATGCATGTACACAACAATAATCAAACTCAATACCTTGTCCAATTCTATTAGGACCTCCACCAATAATTAAAACTTTTTTCTCATCACTTTGAGGTTTTTCAACTTTTGGTAATTTTGTAATATTAGTAGTTGAGTAAAGGTATGGTGTTAATGCTTTAAATTCAGCTGCACAAGTATCAACTTCATTATATTCAAAATTAACATCTAATGCTTTTCTTGCATTGTATACATCTTCTTCAGTTTTACCAATTAATCTTGCAATCATAATATCAGAGAAACCATTTGTTTTAGCAGTTCTCATAGCTAATTCATCTGTTAAAATTGATTCATTAATTGAAGTTTCTAAGTTATAGATTTCTCTAAATTTAGTTAAGAACCATGGATCAATAGCACAAAGGTCAAAAATTTCTTCATTTGTAAGACCTTGTCTCATACCATCCATTAAGTATAATAATCTAGAGTCATTTGGTCTTCTAATCTCTTTTTTGATTTTTTCCATATCAGTACAAATTGAATCAAAACCAACAAGACCAGTTTCAAGTGAACATAATGCTTTTTGAATTGATTCATTAAATGTTCTACCCATAGACATAACTTCACCAACAGATTTCATTGCAGTTGTTAAAGTAGAATCAGCTTTAGGGAATTTTTCAAAAGTAAATCTTGGAATCTTAGTAACAATATAATCAATAACTGGCTCAAACGATGCAGTTGTACCTGTAATATCATTTTCAATTTCATCTAATGTAAATCCAACAGCAAGAAGTGTTGCAACTTTTGCAATAGGATAACCAGTTGCTTTTGATGCAAGTGCAGAAGATCTAGAAACTCTTGGATTCATTTCAATAACAATCATTCTTCCAGTTTTAGGACAAATTGAAAATTGTACGTTAGATCCACCAGTATCAACACCAATTTCTCTAAGAATTGCAAAAGATGCATTTCTCATATCTTGGTACTCTTTATCAGTTAAAGTAAGTGCAGGAGCAATAGTAACACTATCACCTGTATGTACACCCATTGGGTCTAAGTTTTCAATTGAACATACGATGATACAGTTATCTTTTCTATCTCTAATAACTTCCATCTCATACTCTTTCCAACCAAGCATAGATTCCATAATTTCAATTTCATTAATAGGAGAAGCTTCAATACCTGCTTCTGCAAGAGCTTTGAACTCCTCCATATTATATGCAACACCAGAACCACCACCTGCAAGAGTAAATGAAGCTCTACTAATTACTGGGAAACCGATTTCTTTTGCAACTTTGATTGCTTCTTCTACAGAATAAGCATTTGCACTTTTTGGTAAATCCATACCAATTTTAATCATTGCTTCATTAAAAAGATGTCTATCTTCACCTTTTTTAATTGCATCAGGATGAGCTCCAAGGAATAAAACACCTTCTAACATCCCTTTATCATACATTGAAGTTGCAACATTAAGTGCTGTTTGCCCACCCATAGTTGGTAAAATAGCATCAATATTTTCTTTTTCAATTATTTTAGCAACAACTTCTTCTGTAATTGGTTCAATATAAGTTTTATCAGCAAACTCTGGATCTGTCATGATCGTAGCTGGATTTGAATTAATTAAAACAACTCTATATCCTAATTCTTTAAGCGTTTTTGTAGCTTGAGTACCTGAGTAATCAAACTCACATGCTTGACCAATAACAATTGGTCCAGAACCGATAAGTAAAATAGACTTTATATCTTCTCTTTTTGGCATAAAAATTCCCCACATATATTTTTATAAATTTGCAGATTTTATCCTAAAAGTGCTTAAATTTTGGTTATATAAACTTGAGATTAAAAGATGATTAAATAGTAAGGTAAAATATTTTTAATTAGTATTGTTATTTTGAAAGTATTTAAAACAAGGGCTAAAAACCCTTAATTTTAAGAAGTTGGAAGATTAAATCTTTTTGTATCTAAAACACCTTCATTATCAAATGCTAGATAATATAAAATATCTTTTTTAACAGGTAAACCAGTTAAATATCTAATTGCAAGATTTGCTTGAAGTGAACCTATATGCATAACAATTGGACAAGCTATTCCATTTGGTTTTCTATCATTTATTTGAAATACTGCTTCATAAGATGCTTTTTCAAAGAAACACACTTGTCCATGGAACTCTTCTACTGAACCATAAATCCATGGTTGTTTTTTGCTTATACAGTATTCATTTATAGCAGCTCTTGTTGGTAAGTTATCAGTTGCATCAATAATTAAATCAAATTCTAAATCTCTTTTTGTAAAATCATCAAAAGATTCGTTATAAGCTGTTACTTTAGTATATGGACATCTAGCTTGAATTAATTCTTTTAAAACTTCACACTTAGCTTTTCCATCATCCCCTACTTTAAAACCAATTTGTCTATGAATATTATGAACACCTACCTCATCAAAATCAACAAATGCAAACTCTCCAATTCCTGAAGCTCCTAATGCAATAGCAAGAGTACATCCAAGACCACCACTTCCTATAATTGCTACTTTTTTATCTTGTAATGAATCTTGAGTTTCTTCACCCCAAAGTTTTATTTGTCTATTAAAAAATTCGTGTATTTCGCTCATATTTTAATCCTTAGTATTTAAGTATAGTTTATTTATATTATTTTATCTTGTAATAATAGCAGATTTAATTTAAATTTCTATGATTGGAATCAATATTTAAAATACATCACTATTGATCTTTTTTTCTCTATAAAAAAGTACTGCATGTAATTTCTCTACATAGTGTGTAGAGTTTTATATTTAATTATATTCAGGCTTTTCTTCTGCCACCATTAGATTATCATCATTTTGTTCAAGTATATAATCTGTATTATTTGATCTTAAATCTTTTTTATCAATACGCTCTATTAGTTTTATTACACTTATAACTTCATTTTGTTCATCTTCATCTAATAATTCATACATGTCTGATATTATATGATTATCATTACTTAAGTAGTCATTTATACTTTTAATAGATTTTTCTATATTTAAATATTGTTTTCCAAATACTATATTTTTAACTTTATTCATTACTTCAATTTGTTTTGTATTATATGTATTTTGTGATATAAAATTATCTAATATAGAGTTTGCTAATTCTTTTGAAGAAGTGTTTATTATCTCTTTTATAAGAGTATCAAAATCATTATTTTCATTT
>NZ_JBGUES010000077.1:0-10102 GCF_041821165.1 Poseidonibacter sp.
AAGATTAAAAGAAGAAGGAAAGGTTATTGTTTCTTTTAGAGTTTTAAAAAATGGACAATTTACAAATATGAGAATTCTAAAAGAGAGCTCAAAAAAAAGATTAAATAAAGCTGCTTTAAATGCTTTGCTATTAACAAATAAATTTGAACCATTTTCTAAAGAATTAAAAGATAAAGAGTTTATAGATTTTACATTAGCAATGCGATTTAGCTTAAAATAAAAAGGAAAAAAAGTGAAACATACTTTGATTGAATATATTCATCTTGGTGGCTATGTTATGTATATACTAGTTATTTTAAATATTTTAGGACTTAGTATTATGTTATGGAAATTTATACAAATTAAAATAGAAAATAGAAAAATACAAAAAGTTGTAACAAATATTTTTAATACTGTACATAAAGAACACTCTTATACTTGTAAAAAAGTAGAAAATGAGATTTACCATAGTGCCTCTGCGTATTTATTAAAATTGGATTTAGGAATGAATACAATAAAAATTATTGCAACTATTGCACCAATTTTAGGTTTATTAGGAACAGTTATTGGTGTTTTACAATCATTTGAAACAATATCAACAGCTGGTTTTTCTCAAGGTGCAGATTTATTTGCAAGTGGTATTTCACTTGCTTTAATTACAACAATTGGTGGACTTATTGTATCGCTACCTCATTATGTAGGATTTAACTATCTTACAGGTTCATTTGCAAAATTAGAATCAAAATATGAGAAGATGATAATAAATAGGATAACTCGTGAAACGCTTATGTAAAAAAAGAGAGCTTATATCTATGGATTTAACTCCATTAATAGATGTTGTGTTTTTACTACTAATATTTTTTATTGTAGCAAGTGAATTTAAAAAAAATGAAACAATTTTAAATTTATCATTACCAAACTCAGCTTCAAAAGAAAATATAGTTGAGAAAAAAGCAATTGTAATTGAACTTTCAGAAAAAAAACTTGCTTATAAAACAAGTGAAATAGATTTTGTGCAATTAGAACAAAAATTATCTTTATTGCAAAAAGATAGTCAATTAACAGTAAAAATAGATAAAGAAGTAAAGTATAAAAGAGTAGTAAAACTTTTAGACATTTTAAATAAATTACAGTTAAGTAATCTTTTACTTATAACTAAAAGCCAATAGTAAATATAAAAATTAAAATAAAATAGGAATAAAAAATGAAACAAAATAACAAATTATTAATCTCATTATCAATTGTAACTGCATTTGCAATAAATGCAATGTCAAGTGAAGGTGAGAGTGAAATATTAGAATCAATACAAGTATCTGATACAGCATTTCAAACACAAGTAAAAAGTATATCATCTGATGTATTAGAGGATAGCCAAGCAAGTGATATAAAAGATATTTTAAAATCAATTCCAAGTGTTGTTGTAAATGGTAACGCAAGATATTCTCAAAAAGTTTATGTAAGAGGTTTAGAAGATAAATTTTCAAATATTACAATAGATGGTGCAAAAATTGGTGGGCAATTATTCCATCATTCAGGTGATCAAACAATTGATGCAGAAATGTTAAAAATTGGTTCTATTGAACTTGGAGCAAACTCTGCATTAAGTGGAGCAGGAGTTGTAAATGGAGCTTTTGTTTACGAAACTAAAGACCCTAGTGACTTTTTAAAAGAGGGTGAAGTTTTTGGTGGAAAAATAACTACTTCTTATCAAAGTGCATATGAAAGAAAAATGGCAAGTGTAGCAGTCTTTTCAAAAGTAAATGATAAGTTAGAATTCTTAGGATTGGGAAATATTTCAGAGGATGGTGATTTATATATTCCTAAAAAAGAAAAAAATAGTTCTAAGCATAGTAAATTAGAAAGTGCTTTAGCAAAAGTAGTATTTAAAGCAAATGATTACAATACAATAAAATTCTCTTATAATAAATATCAAGATGGTGGAAATAGAAATCTTTCAGGTGAAAAAGTAGGAAGTAATGATGAAGTTTATCCTTATAATGAAATACTAAGAGATACTTATACTTTAAATTATGAATTTAATCCTGATAGTGATTTAGTAAAAATAGATTCAAAAATATATTCTAATTCTCAAAAATTAAATAGAGATGGATTTATAGATGATGATTTGAAAATAGCAAAAAGAACTTATGAAAATAAAGTTAGTGGATTTGATATAAGAAATACATCGCTTGTTAGTAATCATATTTTAACTTATGGAGTTGAGTATTCAAAAGAAGAGCAATCTAAAACAGCTGATGGCTTATCTTATTATATAAGTGGAGCAAATATTGGTCAAACAAAAAAAGAATCAGTAGATGGTAAAGGTGAAGTACTTGCTTATGGTTTATATTTTGATGATGAAATAGAATTAGGTAAATTAATTGTAAATCTTGGAGCAAGATATGATGTGCATGAAATGGGAGGTATTTATTCAGGTGAGTTTAAAGAATTATCTCCAAAATTTAAAGCATCATATCAAGCAACAAATGATTTAAATTTAAGAGTAGGTTACGGTAAAATTTTTAAAGGACCATCATTAGGTGAAACACTAATGCTAAATGATACTATTGTTCAAGATACAAATACGAAAGCTCAAACAGGACATAACTATGAAGCTGGTATTGACTATAACTTATCAACTATATTAAATGCTGATAGTTCAAATATAGGTTTTACAGCTTATACATATAATTTAGATAACTATATGCATCCAACAAAAAATACAACACTTTCAAGCGATACTGATGTAAGAATTTGGGGTTTAGAAACTGTTTTCAATTATTATAAAGATAAGTTAGGTTTAAATTTAAGTCATACATATACAGATGGAAATGAGAAAAATATTCTAACAGGTGTTAAAACTGAGCCAAAAACAGCAAAAGTTCATACTTTTAAAGTTGGTTTAAATTATTCTGTAAACTCTTTATTAAAACTAAATTATAGTAGTGAATATGTTCCAACAAATACTTATACTTATAGTGAAACAAAAGATGTAAAAAGAAAAGGATACAGTGTTCATAATATTGCAGCAACATATAAATTACAATCAATAAAAAATGCAAAAATAAATTTTGGTATTGATAATATACTTAATAAACAATATAACAATCATACAGCCTTTGGTACGTATTCAGGTTCAAGTATAAATGAATCTCATGAAGTTGGAAGAAATTTCAAAGTTAAACTTTCATATAGATTTTAAAGGAATATATTTTGCAAAAAAGAAAATCTATAAGTAGTATAATGAGATCTCTTCACCGAGATCTGGGTTATTTTGTTATTGGTATTACCTTACTTTATTCAATTAGTGGAATTATACTTTCAGGACGAGCGCTTGGGTGGTTAGTGCAAGAGTATAATGCAAATATTATAATGAGTAAAAATATAACACAAAAAGAGTTTAATAAATTATTTATAATAAAAATTAAAGAAGGTAAAATTGAAAATATTTTTCCAGAATCTTCTTATACTAAAGTAGAAAAAAGACTTAATTTAAAAGTTAAAAAACAAGAGAATGAAATAATAACATATAATGCATGGAAAAATTTAAATGTATATTATAATAAAAATTCAGGACAAACAGATATTTCTTATAAAGGTTATCCTGTTGTTGTAAAGATGTTTTTAGATGCACATAAATCAACACATGAAAAGGCATGGTTTTACTTAGCTATTTTATATAGTTTAGTTTTAAGTTTTCTAGCAATTTCTGCAATGTTTATGGTAAAAGGTAAATTTGGATTTAAAAAAAGAGGAATATATTTTATGTTTGCTGGAATAGTTGTAGTAGTTGCTTTTCTTGCAATAAGTTAATATTAATAAAGAATATCCTTACACTGATTGAAAAGAAAATATTATTTAAAGTTTTATACAGTAGAATCAATCAAAGTAGTAAGGATTATTCATGATAGATAATAAAAGTAATAAATTAGCTGTTTTAATAGATGCAGATAATGCACAAGCTTCAATAATTGCAGAACTTTTAGCTGAGGTTTCAAAATTTGGAATTGCTAGTGTAAAAAGAGCATATGGTGATTGGACTACAAGTAATCTAAAAAAATGGAAAGAACACTTACACAAACACGCAATTCAACCTGTTCAACAATTTTCATATACAAGTGGTAAAAATTCTACTGATTCTTCACTTATAATAGATGCAATGGATATATTACATGAAAGTAATTTAGATGGATTTTGTCTAATTTCTTCGGATAGTGATTTTACAAGATTAGCAACAAGAATTAGAGAATCTGGATTAATGGTATATGGTTTTGGTGAGAAAAAAACTCCTGAAGCATTTATTGCAGCTTGTGATAAATTTGTATTTACTGAAATTTTAAGAGAAAATGATATTCCAATACAAAAAACTGAATCAAATACTTTAACATTAAGACCTATTTTAATTTCTGCAATAAATGCTGTTTCAAAAGATGATGCTTGGGCAAGATTATCAAATGTAGGTGCTTATATAAATAAAAATCATCCTTCTTTTGACCCTAGAAATTATGGTTATGAAAAACTTGGAAAATTAATAAGAGATTTAAATTATATTGAAGTTGATGAACGAGAATTTAATGATGATTCATCGAATGTTCATATTTATATAAAAATTAGAGATTATAATGATTAAAAGTTTTTGTTTTTATCACTTAAAGAAATATTAAAGTTAACTTAGATAAAATCACGGTTCTAATTTCGTATTAGAAACCTCACATGTGTCAATCCTGGTATGGGTTGTAAGAAGCTTAGGCTGATTATTAAGGGGCGCAGAGGGAAAAACCCAAATTTAAAATATACAAGGAAATTGTCATGGTTACAATGAAAGACTTATTAGAATGTGGTGTACACTTCGGACACCAAACAAGAAGATGGAATCCAAAAATGAAAAAATTCATTTTCGGTGTTAGAAAAAATATTTATATTATTGACTTACAAAAAACATTAAGATACTTTAGATACACATATAATGTAGTTAGAGATAGAGCTGCTGAAGGTCAAACAATGATCTTTGTTGGTACTAAAAAACAAGCTGCAGAAGCTGTTAAAAAAGCTGCTATTGATTGTGGTATGCCATATGTTAACCACAGATGGTTAGGTGGAATGTTAACAAACTACGGAACAATCAAAAAATCAATTAGAAAATTAGAAATTATTAAAAAAATGAGAGAAGAAGGTCAATTAGACTTACTTACTAAAAAAGAAGCATTAATGCTTTCTAGAAAAGAAATCAAGTTAGAATTATACCTTGGTGGAATTAAAGAAATGCATAAAATCCCTGATATGATGTTCGTATTAGATGCAGTTAAAGAAAAAATTGCTATCCAAGAAGCAAGAAGATTAGGAATTACTGTTGTTGCTCCTTTAGATACTAACTGTGATCCAGATGTTGTTGATTTACCAATTCCAGGTAACGATGATGCAATCAGATCTATTCAATTATTCTGTAACGAAATGGCTGCAGCAATGAACGAAGGTAAAGCATCAAGAGAAGAAGTAGAGGAAGAAGTTGTTGTAACTGAAGAAGAAGCAGCAGCAGTTGTATCTGAAGCAGTAGCTGAAGGTGAAGCTGAAACTAAAACTGAGGAAGCATAATCATGGCTGGAGCAACTCCTAAATTAATCAAAGAATTAAGAGGAATGACTGGTGCAGGTATGCTTGATTGTAAAAATGCACTTAACGAATGTGAAGGTGATTTAGACAAAGCCGTTCAAGCTTTAAGAGAAGCTGGATTAGGTAAAGCTGCTAAAAAAGCTGGAAATATTGCTGCTGAGGGTGTTATTGCTGTTAAAGTTAATGCTGATAACACTGCTGCTACAATGTTAGAGCTTAATGCACAAACTGACTTTGTTGCTAAAAATGAGAATTTCTTAAACTTAACTAAAGAAATTGTTACACATGCACAAGAAAATAACATTACTGATGCAGATGCTTTAGCATCTTCTACAATTAATGGAACAAACTTTACAGAATTCTTAAACGGTAAAATTGCTACAATTGGTGAAAACTTAGTTGCTAGAAAAGTTACTGCTGTTGAAGGTACTGTTGTTAATGGTTATGTTCATACAAATGGTAGAGTTGGAGTTTTATTAGCTGCAACTTGTGATGATTCAGTTAAAGAAAAAACTCAAGCATTATTAAAATCATTATGTATGCATGCATCTGCAATGAAACCAACTGTAATTTCTTATACTGATTTAGACCCTGAATTTATAGAGTCTGAAAACAAAGCAATTGTTGCAGAAATTGAAGCTGAAAATGATGAGTTAGTAAGATTAGGAAAACCATTAAAAAATATTCCTGATTTCGTTTCTAAATCACAATTAACAGAAGAAGCATTAGCTACTGCTAAAGCTAGCTTTGAAGCAAAATTAAAAGAGCAAGGTAAACCTGAAAAAATCTGGGGAAATATCATTCCTGGACAACTTGAGAGATATATCACTGATAACACTCAATTAGATGGTAGATTTGCACTTTTATCTCAAGCTTACGTAATGGATGACAAAAAAACTGTTGAGCAAGCAATTGCTGACGTTGATGCATCAATTAAAATCACTTCTTACATTAGATTTGAATTAGGTGAAGGTATTGAGAAAAAAGAAGAAGATTTCGCTGCAGAAGTTGCTGCACAAATGGCTAAATAATTAATATCAAAACTTTTTGATATATAAGGATCATCCTATGAGTGAAAAACAACCAAAAAAGTCACTCATAATGGATGACCTTCTTCTTAATGCTACAAATATTTCTCATAAATTTGATTATGAACTTTTTCATGATATAAATTTAACACTAAAAAAACAACAATCAATTGCTATCATTGGAATGAGTGGTAGTGGTAAATCTACTTTTTTAAATATATTATCATCTTTATTAAAGCCTTTTTCTGGAGAAGTTATTTTCAATGATGAAGATATTTATTCATTAAAACAAAAGAAACTACTTAATATTAGAAGAGAAGATTTTGGTATAATATTTCAAGCACATTACTTATTTAGAGGATTTTCGGCATCTGAAAACCTTGATATTGCTACTTTATTAAGTGGTAATGAAATTGATAATGACTTATTAAAACAGCTAAATATTGATTATGTTATGAAACAAGGTGTTGGAGAATTAAGTGGTGGACAACAACAAAGATTATCAATTGCTAGAGTTTTAACTAAAAAACCTAAGATAATTTTTGCAGATGAACCAACAGGAAACTTAGATAAAGAAACTGCCAATATGGTAGTTGATACACTTTTTAATTATATTAAAAGTAATAATGCAGGTTTAATATTAGTAACACATGAAACAGATTTAGCTATGAAATGTGACAAAGTATATAAACTTGAAGATTTAAAATTACAGGAGTTAAAGTGAATTTATTATTAGTATGTGAAACACAAATAATAGAACAAATTTTCTCACTAGTATGTAAAAAATTAAAATTAGATTTTTCAGTGCAAGGTACAACTGCAATAACTGGTGAATACGATTTTATAATTGTTGATCAAGAATTTATTGATGACAAATTTAATATAATTAAGCAGTATACTAGAAAACTTGGAGCTATTACTTCAGAAGAATTACCTTTTGAAAAATCAAGAGATTTCATTATACCAAGACCTTTTTTACCAACAAAATTACAAGATATACTAAGAGAACAAGTACATTTTTTAGAAGCTGAAATTCTAAAAGAACAAAAACTTGATATCAAACCTGAACTAAACACAGATATCTATGATGAAAATAATTCAATTACACCAATTACTGATTATGTTGAATCTTTAGTTGAAGATGTTTATTTAGATATTAATGATGAAGAGAATGAAGATGAAAGTCTTGTAAAAATAAACTCTTCAAATACTGGCGGGATTCTTGATAATCAAGAACTTTCAAAACTTCATGATATGCTTGAAGATAGTGAAGCTCAAAGAGATTTAATAATGGATTCAAATGATTGGAAAGATATAGGTTCAATTATTGATGATGCCTTAGATGAAGTAAAAGAGTATGAATTTGATTTAGAAGAAACTACTTCAAAAAAACCACTAAATTTAGTGTTGAGTAATTATAATATTGAAGAGTTAAAACCTTTATTGGAAAAGTTTAACCAAGGTATTATAGATAGACTTTCAGCAGGTGAGAGTGTTGATATTAGACTAGTATTAAAGGATAAAAAATGATAGCTGAAAAAAAAGGTGCTATATTAATCTTATCAGGTCCAAGTGGCTGTGGTAAATCTACTTTATTAAAAGAAGTATATAAAAAAATATCAGATTATTATTTTTCAATTTCAACAACAACTAGAAACCCAAGAGAGGGTGAAGTTCATGGTGTTGATTATTTCTTTGTTACAAAAGAAGAGTTTGAAAATGATATTAAAAACGATGACTTCTTAGAGTATGCACTAGTTCATGGAAACTATTATGGAACGTCTTTAAAGCCTATTAATGAAGCTTTAAATGAGGGTAAACTAGTAATCTTTGATATTGATGTACAAGGTCATGAAATAGTTAGAAATAAGCTTAATGATATTGTTACATCTGTTTTTATTACAACACCTTCTTTAGGTGAGTTAGAAAATAGATTAACATCTAGAAATACAGATTCAAGTGAAGTAATTTCAAATAGAATTAAAAATGCCAAAGAAGAGATTAAATCTTTCCAAGAGTATGATTATTTGATTATAAATGATGATTTAGAAGAAGCTACAACTCAATTAGTTTCAATTGCATCTATTACTAGAAGTAAATCAAAACTATTTGATAAAGATTTTATAGTTAATGAGTGGATGAATTAAACTTCATTAAAACTCATTGGTTTTCCAAAGAAATATCCTTGCGAATAATCAATTTCTAAAGATTTAACTTTTTCATAAATCTCTTCACTACTTACAAATTCAGCTACTGTTTTAAAACCAAACTCTTTAGTAAACTTAGAAATCGTATTTACGATAATTTCTTGATTTTTAGAATAATCTATCTCTTTAATTAAAGAACTATCAATTTTTACAAAATCAATATCAAGTGTTGTAAGCATATTAAAGTTTGAGTATCCAGCACCAAAGTCATCAACTCCAACAGTACAACCAATCTCTTTTACTCTTTTTATAAACTCTTGAACTATTGTCATATCAGAGATTTCTTCACTTTCTAAAATCTCAAATTCAAGAAGAGAAGCTGCATCTTTTTCTTTTTCAAGTTCTGTATAAATAAATCTTTTTGTTTCAGAACTAGCAATATCTTCAAATGAGATATTAATAGCAACTCTTTTGTTTTTTGCTTTTATTAGTTTTAATGCTTCAATTAACATTACATGAATAATATGAGGATATAACTTAGCTTTTTTTGCAATATCTAAGAATTTAAATGGAGCAATTACTTCTCCATCATCTTCAATAAATCTAATTAATGCTTCATATTTATAAATTTCTTTTGTTTTATTATCTACGATTGGTTGATAATAAGCTTGAAATTTATTCTGTTTTAGACCATTTTTAATCTTTTTAACCCATTTAATATTTTCTTCAAATGATTCTTGAATATTAAAAGAGTCATCATAAATCATAACTTGCTCTAATTTATTTCTAGCATATGAAATAACTCTTTGTGAGTATTTAAAGATTCTTGATGTATCACCTTGAGCAATACCAATAGTTACATTTATATCAATTTCATTTTCATCAATTACTAAAGTATTTATTTCAACTTTATGTGCAAACTCTTTACATAACTTATAAAAGTCATTTACATCAGCTTCATGATCTTTTGATAAAATTGCAAACTTATCAGCTTCTGTTCTGTAAATAGAGTAGTGGTCATTTGGAAAGTATTGCTTAAGAGATATTGCTAGCTCACATAAAATTGTATCACCAGTTTTTTCACCAAATAAATCATTCATAGTTGAAAAATCATCAATATCTAAAATAGCCATTAAATCAATGTTTTTTGTCTCTAAATCTTTTTTAAGTCTATTTCTATTTTGAAGATTTGTTAATTTATCAACATATAAATCTTTTAGCTCATGATATAATAAAGATTGTGACATAACTTGTAAAAGCTTACTTACATCAATAGGTTTTAGTACATATTTATCAATTCCAATATCAATGGCTTCAAGTAAATACTCTTTATTTGAA
>NZ_JBGUES010000078.1:0-9906 GCF_041821165.1 Poseidonibacter sp.
GTAGCCATTGCTTCCCACATAGAAACCCAACCTGCAACCATTAAACCTTCTGATACTATTTTGTATGTTAGTTCTGTATTTTCATCTAATAAAATTGATAATGTTATAAAAAATATTCCTATTAACATAAATATAAAAGAGTTCTTTATTTGCTCTTTCATTTTCTTTTTTTCTAATTCTATTAGGTATTTAAAGTAATTATCAAAGCTTTTTTCTATTCGAGATAAGTTTTTATCTTCTACTTTTTCTTTAAAATAAAACTTGATTATAAACTTTTCATTTGATATTTCACTTACACTATCGATTATATAATCAACCAATTGCTGACTTAAATCTTTTTTTAAAAAAGTTGAACTCATATCAAAATTATCATATAAGTTTTCAAATCTTTCTGTTGATATTTTTATTATGATTTCATTGTTTTGTGTTTTATCATATCTATCTAAAATATCTTTTTTCATTTTATTTCCCTAAATAAAAGTCTTTTTTTGTTTTGCATTAAATACATAAACTCCAAATAAAACTATAAAACTCATTATTAACATAATAGCACTATAAATATGTGCATTTTTATAATCTAAGATTTCAACATATTCATATATTGCAACAGAGGCTACTTTTGTAACTTCTGGAATACTTCCTCCAACCATTAAAACAACTCCAAACTCTCCAACTGTATGAGCAAAGGTAACGATAATTGCTGTTAAAAGTGCTGGTTTGATATTTGGCAAGGCTACGTTAAAAACAGTTTGAAGTTTACTTTTTCCACTTATATAACTTGCTTCTAACATATTTTTATTAAGACTTTCAAAGCCACTTTGTAAGGGCTGAACCATAAAAGGTAAACTATAAAAACAAGAAGCAACTACAAGTCCTGTAAAGTTAAAAACAAGTGTTATTCCAAAATACTCATGAAAAAAGTTTCCTATTGGAGAGTTTAGAGATAATGTATAAAGTATATAAAATCCCAAAACAGAAGGTGGTAAAACTATTGGAAGAGCTGTAATTGCTTCTAAAATTGGTTTGATTTTTGATTTAGTTTGAGATAAATACCAAGCAAGTGGAAGAGAAATAAAAAAAAGAATAATTGTTGTAATCAAGGCCAATTTAAAAGATAAAATAAATGGCTCAAACTCCATTGTTTCTAAAAAGTTCATTATGATATAACCTTTTTGATTGATATTTCACTTGCTTTTACAAGTGCTTGAACTTTATCATTTACTTTTAGATTCATTCTATTTACTGAATTTGTTGTGATTATACTTGTTAGATAATCATCATTTATTTGAAGTTTTAAAGAGCTTAATAACTCTCCTTTATCAAGTTTTTTTATAACACAATTAAAAACATTTGATAAACTAATATCTCCTTTTAAATCTTTTGCAATAGCAATATGTGAGGCATTTATACTTAAGATTACTTCGCTTTGTAGATTAATATCTTTAAGCCCTAAGCTCATCATAGATAGAGTTGTTCCTTTATAGTCAAACTTTACAATTGTAAGATTATCTAAGCTATCAATTTGTTTTACTTTTGCTTTTAATGTATTCATGGTAGTAAATATCCGTATTTTTGAAGAATTTTTTTGGCACTTTCTGAGAGCATAAAATCATAAAATGCTTTTACCTCTTTATTATCTTTTGCATTTTTAAGTATTACAATTCCTTGATTAATTGGTGTGTATAGTGAAGAATCAACTTCTTTCCAATTTATATTTTCTTTGAAATTGCTCATTTTAGGTGAAAAAAGTGATGATTTTGCAATAAGTCCAATATCTGTTGCACTAAGTGAATAAGCAACTGTTTGCGAAATTGATTCCCCAAATACTAGTTTTGATTTTATGTTTTCATATATGTTTGCATTTTTTAAAGCTTCCATACTTGCTATTCCATACGGCGCAGTTTTAGGATTTGCAATTGCTATTTTTCTAATACTTTTATCTTCTAATAATTTTAAGCCTTTTGAAAAGTCTTGTTTTTTACTACTTAAAAAAGCCAAGCTTCCTTTTGCATAAACTATTGGTTTAGAAATAGCAATATTTTTTTTATATAAAGCTTCTGGATATTTCATATTTGCAGACATAAATAAATCATAAGGTGCTTGATGCGTTATTTGAGCTGTTAGTTTTCCACTACTTCCAAGTGTTACTCTCACCTTTGTACTTGGATTTTGCTTATTAAATTCCTTTTTTAGTTCATTAATTGCATAAGATACATTTGCAGCAACTGCAATATTTATTGTTCCTGCATTTAAAGTTGTTGCTAGTAGAAAGAATATAAGTATATATTTATTAAGCATTTTTTTCCTTCTGTGAGATAGTATATTTAATTATTTTTTCTTATGTAGTAACAAAAATAGTATCCTTGTATTGCTTAATATATAATGAAATATTTTTATTTGTAAAACTTATGCTAATAGTTGCTATATCGTGTGTACACTTACATAGATATAAGAAATAAGATGATAAAATTCATGACAAAATTTATTTAAAAAATAATGAAATATTTTCAAAGGTACAAAATGAAGAGTAAGGATGAAATCCAAGAATGGCTAAAAGAGAATTCTATAAATAATTTTACCATATCAAGTGATTTATATGTTACCGTTCATTCAAATGTTAATTTAAATGGAAAAATACATACACCAAAACTACCAGTAAAATTCAAATCAGTAAATGGATATTTTGATATTAGTAATAATGGTTTAGAAAGCCTTGAGGGTTGTCCTGAAACTGTAATGAAAGATTTTAACTGTTCTCATAATAAATTAACATCTTTACTTGGAGCACCTTCAAGAGTGGGTGACTTTGATTGTTCTCATAATCAACTAAAAAACTTATCTTATTGTCCAAAAGAGGTATTAGGTTTTTTTAATTGTTCTTTTAATCAAATAACAAGTATCAAAGGAAGTCCTCGAACTATTAGAGGTTTTTATAATGCTTCTGATAATCATATAGAATCACTAAAAGGTGGGCCTAAATATATTGATACAAACTTTAATTGTTCATCAAATGACCTAGAAGAGTTAATAGGTGGGCCAATTACAGTTGGTCATGATTATATTTGTAATAAAAATAAATTAAGAGATTTAGAAAATGTTGCAGATGAAATTGGATGGGATTTAATAACAGATATTAGATTAAGTCATATTACAAGTGCTTTTGATGAAGAAGAAAAAAGTTGGAGATATAAAGGTAGTGAAGTAATTGCACATATTTATAAACCAATAGTTGCTTTATCAAATAAAGATGATATTGCTAAGTGGCTAAATAGACATGAAATTAGAGACTATCATATTCTTCAAGATAATTCTGTTGATGTAAATGGAAATGTTAGATTATCAGGAAAATTAGCAAATCTTTTAAAACTACCATTAAGTTTTAATGAAATCCATGGTTCTTTTGATATTAGTGATAATGAGCTTGTTTCTCTTGAAGGTTCGCCTAAAAAAGTTACTGGGGATTTTATGTGTCATAAAAATGAAATTTCATCATTAAAAGGTGGTCCAAAAGAAGTGGAAGGAAGTTTTATCATTCTTCATAATAATATCTCTTCATTAAACTATGCACCTGCTATTGTAAAAGAAGATTTTATATGTTCTCATAATCCTTTAAGAGATTTAGAAGGACTAAATTTAGTACATGGTTCTGTTTTTACAGGTGTTGAAATACCTAGTATAAAATGCCAAAAGTATGTATATAACTCTGTTGCAACATTTAAATATGTTGGTGAAGCAGTTATGCAATATTTAGATAAAGTTTATGTTTCTTTAACAGATGAAGAAAAGAAATTTGAAAAAACAAAACTAAATTTAAAAAATGCAATGTTAAAAATGTTAAATACAAATAACTTAAAAAAAGAGATGATTACTGATACTTTAATCAATAATCTTACTAAATATCATTTAAATGATATTAAAGAAAAAGTACTAAAAATCAAAAACCCACCAAGAAAAAAGAATATTAGTGATTTAACAGAAGATGAAATTCTATCTATGGCTTTTGATTCAGAACTTTAAAAGATTATAGACTAGTTTTTAGTCTATAATTTTATTGGCAAAGTGATAATTACTTCTGCACCTTCATAACTAATATCTTCATATTTAAATCTATTATTTCTTATTTTTATTTTACCACGCATTGAATCATGAATTATTTTATATGTAATATTTAGACCTAGTCCAATACCATGTGATTGATGTTTTGTAGTAAAATATGGTTCAAATACTTTATTTAAAAATTCTGTTTTAATTCCGCCTGCATTATCTTTTATTGTTAATTGAACAAACTCTTCATTTAAAGTTGTTGAGATAAAGATATATTTTTTACCTTCTATTTCATTTAATGCGTCTTTTGAGTTTTGCATTAGATTTATTAAAGCTTGTAGTAAACTATTTGGAAGATTAATTATTTCAATATCATCTTGTAAATCTGTAATAACTTCTACATTATTTTCTTCTAAAATATACGTTTGAGTTTGAATACATCTATTTATTAAATCAGATAAATTAAATTCATTTAACTTATCTTTATATGTAAAATCTCTAAAAGTATCAATAGTATTTGAAAGGTCATTTGTAGTTTTCATAATTGCTTTTATACTTGATCTTAAATCTTCTTCTTTAGAAAGCCCTAAATCCATATTTAATTGCATTCCTGAAGCACATGTAGCAATTACAGATAAGGGTTGTCTCCACTGATGTGCGATATTCCCAATCATCTCACCTAACGCTGCCATTTTACTTTGTTCTATTAATTCTAGTTGTTGTAATTGGTTTTTTTCTTTTAATTGAATTTCATTTTGTAAGGCTTTATATAAGTCATCATTTACAGCTTCTAATTGTTTTGTTTTTAAAATTATTTCAATGTATAATCTTAGTTTATTTATAAATTGATGATTTTCAATTGGTTTTGTTAAATAATCAATTGCACCAATTTCAAAACCTTTTTGTTTAAACTCTTCTTCTTTAAAAGCAGCAGTTAAAAATATAATAGGAATATTTTTTGTTTTTGGGTTTGTTTTTAAGTATTTAGCAGCTTCAAAACCATCCATATCTGGCATTTGAATATCTAATATAATAATATCAATTTCTTGTGTATACGTAATCTTTAGAGCTTCTTCTCCTGATGTTGCTAAAACTAAATCAATGTTCTCAAGGTATTCATGTATTAAATACTGTAAAGATACTCTGTTTGCTTCTATATCATCAACTGCTAATACTGTTATATTTCTCATTTGCTTCTCTTATATATTTTATTTGTTTTATCTATTGTTGTAAATTTATTATTATGCTCTAAAGATTCACTCTCTCCAAGGACTAAAAATCCATAAGAATCAAGGGATTGATTAAATAGTGTAAATATTCTTTCTTTTAAATCCTTATCAAAATAAATTAGCACATTTCTGCAAAAAATCAATTGAAAGTCATTGATTTTAGAATCTAATGCTAAGTTATGTCTAAAAAATAGAATTTTCTCTTTTAGTTCTTCTTTTACTTCGACAAAATCATCATGATTTATAAAGTACTTACTAAAACTTTCATCTCCACCAGATTCATAATAATTTTTTAAAAAACTATTATAACTCTCTTTTGGATAAAGCCCATTTTGTGCATTTTTTAAAATAACACTATTTAAATCAGTAGCATAAATTAAACTTCTATCTAAAAGTCCTAGCTCTTTTAAAAAGATTGCAATAGAGTAGGGTTCTTCACCACTACTACAACCAGCACACCAAACTTTTATATCCAAAAAACTATCTAGTTTAGGAAGGATTTCATTTCTAAGTAATTTAAATACTTCTGGATTTCTATAAAAAGTAGTAATATTTACTGAAATATTTAAAAATAAATCTTTAAAAATATTTTTATTATTTAAAACTATTTCTTCAAATTCACTAAAACTATTTGTTTTTAATGTACTAAAAAATAGATGAACTCTTCTTTTAATATGTTCAATATGATAATTAGAATAATCATAACCATAAGTATCATAAATCTTTACTAGAAACTCTTTTATTTCATCATCTGTAAAAGAGTTATCTTCAAAAGAGTTTTTTATATACTTATTTATATCTTCAATACTTAAAACTTGGTCATAAAGTTTTGTTTGTATTGCATTTTCAAGCATTGGTTTTGCTTCACACTCTTTTGGGTCTTCTATTAAAATAGTAGTCTCATTTTTCTGTAAAAGTTCTAAACTATCAGCCCCATCAGCACCATAACCAGAAATTAGTATAGCAAGAAGAGTATTTTTAAATTCATTTGATAAAGATTCAAATGTATTACTAATAGATGGTCTTGAATAATTTCTTTTTTGCGAATCTGTTAGAAAAATAAAACCACCTGCAATAATCATATGTTTATTCGCAGGTGCTACATAAATAGTTGAAGCTTCTACTTTCATATCTGATCTTGCTTCTACAACTGTATAATCTTGTGTACAGTTTTGTAAAATCTTAGCTAATGAACTCTCTTTATTCTCTTTTCTATGCATAATAATAAATATTGACATATCAGATTTTGGAAGTTCTTCTATTATTTTAATAAACCTTTTTAAACTTCCAGCACTTCCACCAATTACTATATATTTTAGATTAAGTGTTTTTAATTTATCTTTATAGTTATCTTGAAATTGCAATGAAAAACCTAAACTTAATAAGTAGTTTTTTAATGTTACTTCATTTGTAAAAATGGTTATTCTATTTCTAATTTTTTTTAATTCTAAGATTATTTCACTAGGAATAATTTGAATATTTAAAAAATTTATCTCTATAAAATCATCAGTTTTTAATAAAAGTAGAAGCTCTTCTATTTGAGAAGTTTTTTCTAACTCCTCAACAATAATTTTGGTAATGTTATTATTACTACTTGAAACTATATTCATTTGTGTTTTTTTCTACTCCATAGTTTTATAAGATTACCTAAAATATTAATATCAATTGGTTTTGATAAATAATCATCAGCACCAATACTAATACATTTTTCTCTATCTTCTTTCATAGCTTTTGCAGTAACTGTAATAATTGGAATATGTTTTATTTTTTCATCTTCTCTAATTTTCTCAATTGCTTCATAACCATTCATAATAGGCATCATAATATCCATTAAAACTAAATCAACATTAGGATTTTTTTCTAAGAATTCTAAGGCTTCTTTACCATTAAAAGCTGTATATGTATTTGCATTAAACTCTTTAAGTGCTGCATCTAAAACAAAGATATTTTTAATATCATCATCAACTATTAATATATTTGTTCCATTTAAATCAATACTTTCAAAAATCTCTTTTGACTCTTCTTTTTCATTAGAATCTCTATGTAAGAAAAGATTTATTTCATTTAAAATTCTTTCATTTGAATTTACAGTTTTTATAATAATACTATTACTATATTTTTGTAATTTGATTTTATCATCTGCATTAAGCTCTTTACCTGTATAGATAATAATAGGTAACTTTGGATGTGAGTTTTTAATATATTCACAAACTTCATAGCCACTTCCTTCCATTAAACCAAGGTCAATTACTACTGTGTCATATTTTTCTTTTTTTACTTCATTTATTGCTTCTTGAGCACTTTTAACACCTGTAATATTTATTCCCTCTCCAATTAGTTCAATTAAAGCTTCTCTTTGAACTTGATTATCTTCAACTATTAAAAGATCTTTTATCTCTTTTTCTTGAAAAGAATCTATTGAATTGATTATATTATTAATATCTCCATCATATACAGGTTTTTGTAAATATCCAATTGCACCTAATTTTAATGTTTGGTTATCTTTATCTTTTGAAGAAATAATATGAACAGGAATATGACTTGTTTGTTTATTTGATTTTAACTCTTTTAATACATCAATTCCATCCATATCAGGAAGAGTTAAATCAAGCATAATACCTTTGATATTATATTTTTTAATTAACTCTAAACCACTTGTTGCACTTAAGGCAATTAGACAATTGTTTCCATTCTTTTTAACTTCTTCATATACAACTTCTGAAAACATTTTATCATCATCAATAATTAGATATGTTTCATCTGTAAATGAGATATTATCTCTATCATCATTAACTGTTTCAATAATTGGGATATTTTTATTTACCACAGCTTTACTTTTTGGTTTTTCTTCTATATGAACTTGTTTAATATTATCATCTTCTAAGTTTGGTAAATCAATACTAAATGTACTTCCAACATTTTCTTGTGATTCTAAAGAAATATATCCACCAAGAAGTTTTGCAAACTCTTTACTAATTGATAAACCAAGTCCAGTTCCACCAAACTCTCTACTTGTTCCTCCATCAGCTTGTGTAAAGGCTTTGAAAATTAAATCTTGTTTTTCTAAAGCAATTCCAATTCCTGTATCAATAATAGAAATTCTAAAATCTTTATCTTTTGATGCAGAAATCTTTAAAGTAATTGAACCTTCTTTTGTAAATTTAAGAGCATTTGATAATAAGTTTCTAATAACTTGTGAGATTCTATCTCTATCATTTGAAATATTTTGTTTATATTCATCAACAATATTAAAAGTAAGTCCTTTTTCAACTGCTGAGTACTCAAATGTATCTTTTATTTGTGATAATAAATCAGAACTATTAAAATTATCTATAATTACTTGCATATTTCCTGATTCAACTTTTGATAAATCTAAAATATCATTGATCAGTCTTAATAGTTCATTTCCTGATTCAAAAATAGTTTTTGCTTTTTTAATATCATCATTATTTAATGTAGCTTTTGAATTTCTTTGTAATAAAGATGATAAAAGAATAATTGAGTTTAGAGGAGTTCTTAATTCATGTGACATATTTGCTAAGAATTCAGATTTGTATTTTCCAGATATTTCAAGCTCTTCAGCTTTTTTCTGAATATCTTTTTTATTCTCTTCTAATGCTTGATTTTGAAGTTTTAGATTTTGTTCTGAAATTTTAAGTTGCTGTTGTTGCTCTTCCATATTAGCATTAGCTTCTTCAAGTTGCTGTTGTTGTTCTTCCATATTAGCATTAGCTTCTTCAAGTTGTTGCTGTTGCTCTTCCATATAAGTATTGGCTTCTTCAAGTTTTAATTGATTTAATTCTAACTCTTTATTTGCTTTTTTTGTATTTTCTAAAAGCTCTTTTACTTTATTATTTTGAATAGTTGCAGATAATGAAATACAAATATTTCTTGTACTTGCATTTAAAAATTCAATTATCTCTTCATTAAACTGATTAAAAGAACCAAGTTCAATAACAGCATATAGTTTTTCATTATAAATTAAAGGAAAAGTATATGTGTTATAAGAAGCTTGAGTTATAGTTCCTGTTGTAATTAAGCTTTCATCTTTTTTAATATTTTTTAATAAAATTGGTTTTTTCTGAAATCCAACTTGACCAATAATACCTTCACCTAATTTAAATACATTTGATAACTCATCTCTTACTACATGAGCATAACTTGAATACTGTACTAAAGTATTTTCATTTTCATCAAATACATAAAAAACACCAACACCAGAGTTTGTATAAGTGCTTATAAAATCAATTGATTTTCTTGATACTTCATCAATACTTTCAAGATTAATTAATGATTGATTTAGTTTATTAACTCCATCTTTTATCCAAGTTTCAATTCTTGTTTTTTCAATATTCTTTT
Source organism: Poseidonibacter sp. (assembly GCF_041821165.1). Taxonomy (NCBI): domain Bacteria; kingdom Pseudomonadati; phylum Campylobacterota; class Epsilonproteobacteria; order Campylobacterales; family Arcobacteraceae; genus Poseidonibacter; species Poseidonibacter sp. Next base: position 9,633 of record NZ_JBGUES010000078.1, read on the forward strand.
TAACTTGATCTATTCCATTATTTACAGCAACACTCATAACTCCAATTTCATCTTTTGATTCAATATTTAAAAGTTTTACATCATCTGTTTCTTTATTTAGATATTTAAAGAAATCTAAAAGACCAAACTGAAATCTATTTAATGATGAAATTATATATTTTTGAATTACTATATATAATAAGAAAAACACAAGAGAAAAAGTAATAAATGAAATAAGAATAAGAGTATTTCTTAAATCATTAGGAACTGCTAAAACACTATTTTCATCAATTTC
>NZ_JBGUES010000079.1:0-9799 GCF_041821165.1 Poseidonibacter sp.
ATTATTTTCTTGAAACATATATTCAATAGATTTACGACTATCTTCATAATATTCTTCAATCTCATCTAAATCTAAATTATCATTAGACAAAACAATTTTAGCCATTGATAACCTTAAGTAATAACTCTAAAAAATTATCTTGGTTTAAATCACTATATTTAATTTTTGGTGGTCGAGAAGTAATTTTCCAAACTATATTTTTCTTATCTTCTTTTTTTACTTCTTTTTGAGGTTTATCATTTTCAATAATTGTAACTTTCAAAAAAGAACCTTGGTCTTTTTCATCAACTAGCACTATTCTTTCAATATTTCCGCTTTCTTTACTTATAACATCAACTCTTCCTTGACATCCAATTAATAATGTACCAATAGGTTCAATAAGAATAGTATTACCTTTAAAAAATAGCTTCATAATATTTACCTTGTATAACCCAATGTATTCTTCTCTTATCGTTTTTTCCTCAAATGAAATATCAATAAGACCTTTTCAACATATTCTTCTAACATTTCTTGTATATGACTATGTAGTTGTTGAAGTCTTTTTATCCAAGTAGTTTTCTTTTGTTCCCAATCTATCTCTCCCTTAGTAAGATGAGTATCTTCATTGATAAAATAGTCGAAAGTTGATTTTATTTCACTAGATCCTTGCTCTTGACTCATATATAAATTCCTATTTAAATTATTTTGATTATTTTATCATATTTTACTTCAAAATCATTTTTGTAAGAAATTTTAAAATGTAATTGTTTTCCCAAAGTTTTATACTTAAAACTACAGGTTGTGGAACTTGTAGATAAATATTTTTATAACTCATTTTTAGAACAATTTATCCATCATTTTCTGTGTCCTATTTAGGTTTGACAGATCACAACTTATAAACATCTATTTTCTGACATCCAGCAATTTTCCCATATTTAAAATTTTAAAATTGTACGAAAACTAAGAAATATGTTTTTCATATATATTTTCAGATTAAAAATAATTTTATGCTTCCACATTCATTCCTTACTAGATTAATATAATTCCACATATAAAAAATCAAAGGATAGAAAATGAAAAGGTTAACAATTACAGTTTTAGTAGCAGGTTTATTTGCAGGAAGTTTGTTTGCAAGTGAAAATAACACAATGATGGGTATGGATAAAGAAAAATGTGCAGTAATGCATAAATCAATGCATCAAGATTTGAAAAAAGATAATGCATCAAATGAATTGACAACATTTGAAAAACATCAAAAAATTCTTAATCCAGAAAGAGATGACTTATATGGGGGATGATTATTAAATAATATCACCTCTTTTCCTAAACCTTCAAGTTTTTGCTTGAAGGTTTTTTTATTTATATTTAAATTCTCTCCACATTAGCTCCTTATTAACTAAGTATCATTCCTTATAAAACAAAAAAGAAGGAATTCTTATGCAAACTATAAATAGAAGAACTTTTGTAAAAGGTGTGATTGCAACAAGCTTACTTGTAAGTGCTCCAATAACTCTAAGTGCAAATAATAAAATATCAATAAGAAAAAAAACTAATGAATTAAATGGAAAAGTATTTGATTTAAGTGTTGAAAAAACTTCTGTAAATATTACAGGTAATCCAAGCGTTGCTATAAGCGTAAATGGAATGATAAGCGGTCCTACTTTACGATGGACAGAAGGTGATATTGTTACAATTAATGTAACTAACAACCTTAGTGAAGATACTTCAATCCACTGGCATGGAATAATTTTACCTCCTGAGATGGATGGAGTTCCTGGGATTAGTTTTGATGGTATTAAACCTGGAGAAACATTTACCTATACTTTTCCAATAGTTCAAAGTGGGACTTATTGGTACCATTCTCACTCAGGCTTTCAAGAACAAGAAGGTGTTTATGGCGCAATTGTAATTGACCCAAAAGTAAAAGATCCTTATGAATATGATAGGGAATATGTGATTTCTTTATCTGATTGGTCTGATGAAAAACCATCTTCAATTTATAGAAAAATAAAACTTTCTGCTTCTTATTATAATTTTAAACAACGAACTGTTGGTGATTTTTTTGATGAAGTAAAAGAAAAAGGTTTCTTTGAAGCATTTAGTGAAAGAAAAATGTGGAATGAAATGAAAATGACAGATAGAGATATCTCAGATGTATCAGGATATACATATACGTATTTAATGAATGGAGAGAATCCAGCTACGATTTTTAAAGCATTATTTAAAAATGGAGAAAAAATTAGATTAAGATTTATAAATAGTGCTGCGATGACATTCTTTGATGTACGAATTCCTGGTCTTAAAATGACAGTAGTTGCAGCCGATGGTAATAATGTTCAAGCTGTAAGTATAGATGAGTTTAGAATTGGAGTTGCAGAAACTTATGATGTAATAGTAGAACCAGAAGAAAATAAATCTTATGCAATTTTTGCTCAAAGTATAGATAGAAGTGGTTATGCACTTGGGGCTTTAACTTTTGATGAAAAAGTAATTGCACAAACTCCTCAAATGGATGCTTTCCCAATTTTAACACATGCAGATATGGGTATGAATATGGGTATGAATATGGGTGGAATGGCAGGAATGAATCATTCAGGAAATGATATGAAAGCTATGAACTCAGAAGAAGCAAAACCTATGGGCAATCAAAGTGCTATGAAATGTGGCGGTGGAATGGATATGTCTAGTATGAAAAAACCAGAAACTACTATGGATCACTCTATGATGGGTCATGATATGAAAGCTATGAATAATCAAAATAAAGTAATTCCAATTACTAAACTTGAAGAAGACTCAGGAGTTCAAACAGATGCCGTAGCAATGGATCCACAATATAGACTTGATGATCCAGGTGTAGGTCTTAGAAATAATGGCAGAAAAGTTCTAACGTATGCAGATTTAAAATCATTAAGACCAACAACTGATGATAGATACCCTGATAGAGAGATAATTTTAAAACTTACAGGAAATATGGAAAGATATATGTGGTCTATAAATGGTATAGCATATAAAGATGCAAAACCATTAGAATTTAAATATGGTGAAAGATTAAGAATCACATATATTAATGACACTATGATGAATCATCCTATGCATTTACATGGTATGTGGAGTGATTTAGAAACAGGAGATGATAACTATCTTCCTAAAAAACATACAATTATTTCACAACCTGGTTCAAAGATTAGTTTTAGAGTAAATGTTGATGCAAAAGGTTCTTGGGCTTACCATTGTCATTTACTTTATCATATGACAGATATGTTTAGAAAAGTAATAGTGTCTTAAGGAGGATATGATGAAAAAAATATTATTAGCAACAGGATTAGTAAGTTTATTTACAACAGCTGGTTTTTCAATGGAAGGTGGAGGAGATATTTTCAGAACTTCATTAGTAGTTGATCAACTTGAATATCAACTTAGTGATGAAAAAGCAACTGCTTGGAATGTCTATGGTTATGCAGGATATGATATAAATAAAGTATATATCTACTCTGAGGGAGAAAAACCCAAAGATGAATCTGCTCAAAGTGAAAATCAATTAGTTTATTCAAGAGCAATCTCACCTTTTTGGGACGTTCAAGCAGGTATCGCTTATGATAAAAGTGATGAATCTCATCAAACTTGGGGTCTAGTTGGATTACAAGGCTTAGCTCCATACTTTTTTGAAAGTAGAGCTACTCTTTTATTTGGAGAAGATGGAAATATTGGATTAAGAGCTGAAGCTGAATATGATGTATTATTGACACAAAAACTTATATTAAGTCCAAGTATTGCATTAAGTGCATATACGAAAAACAATGAAGAAATGGGAATAGGAAGTGGATTCTCAAATATTACTCTTGGAACTAGATTAAGATATGAAATTAAAAGAGAATTCGCTCCATATATAGGAGTTGAGTGGAGTAAAAATCTAGGAAATACAAACGATATGTCATCTTTAGATGAAGTATATGCCGTTGCAGGTGTAAGATTTTGGTTTTAGTAAGAATTCCACATTCACTCCATACTAAACAAATATAATTATAAATAAAATAAAAAACAATGAAAAAGTTATCTAAAATACTATTAGGATTAAGTTTATTAGCAGGAGGTTCATTATATGCAACTGGAGCTAATGATCATGAACATAAAACTGAAACATCGACGGTAGCAGAAACAACTGATCATATGGGCAATCATATGCATGAAGGTAAAATGACAAACCATATGAATATGGATGGTAAAACTGACGAAGAAATGAAAAAAAACATGAAAGAGAAATAACGTTATGAAAAAAACATTTAAAGCTAATAATATATCTTGTATAAGTTGTGCAAATTTAATAAAAGGTTCTTTAGAAGATGATTTTGGAACTATTGAAGTAAATTTAAATTCTACTCCTAAAGAAGTTAGTGTTGAAATTTTAAATGATGAACAAGAAGTATCTTTTAAAAAAGAGATGAATGAATTAGGTTTTGAAATAATAGAAAACTAATATATAAGTCACACAAGGAGTGCTAATGGCAAAAGAAACAATAAAACTAAATATTTCAGGTATGACTTGTGTAAATTGTTCTAATGGAATTGAAAAATCTGTAAATAAGCTAGATGGTTTAGAATCATCAAAAGTAAGTTTTGCTTCAAATGAAGGTGAATTTTTTATTGATAATAAACTTTTAAATAAAGAAGTTTTAATAGCTAAAATAAAAAAACTAGGTTATGGAGTTGAAGAAGATTTAAAAGCTTTAGAAAAAGCTAAACTTATAGATTATAATAAATTGAGAAATATTTTTTCTATAAGTATGGCCTTAACTATAGTTATGTTCTATTTTGCATTCTTTCCAATTGAAAATAGCCAAAACAATCAATATATTATGTTTATTCTAGCAACAATCGTGCAGTTTTATGCAGGAGAAAGATTTTATACTTTAGCTTATAAGGCAGTTAGTAATAGCAATTATGATATGAATGTATTAGTTGCTTTAGGTACAAGTGCTGCATATTTTTATTCTGTTTTTGTAGTCTTTTTTCCATCACTTTTTCCAGAAGAATTAAGATTTTTATATTTTGATGGTGCTGCTGTTATTATTAGTTTTATTCTTTTGGGACGTTTACTTGAAGAACGTTCAAAAGCAAAAGCTACTGACTTTTTGAAAAAACTTATGGATTTAGCTCCATTAAATGCAACATTAATTTGTGAAGATGGTAGTTTTAAAACGGTTCTGGCTAGTGAACTAAAAGTTGGTGATAAAGTTTTAATAAAAACAGGTGAGAAAATATCTACTGATGCCGTTATAAGTAAAGGAAGTGCTGATATTGATACTTCTATGATTACAGGTGAATCAATGCCTGTATATAAAACTATCGGTGATGAAGTAATCGCTGGAACTTTAAATACAACGGGAGTTATAGAAGTTGTAGTATTAAAGCAATCAAATGATACAACCTTATCAAAAATAATTGCACTTTTAAGTACCGCACAAAGTAAAAAACTTCCAATAAGTAGATTTGCTGATAATGTCGCAAATATTTTTGTTCCAACGGTTATTATCATTTCAATTCTTACTTTTTTTGCTTGGTATTTTATAGTAGGAAATGCTTTAAATGCTATTTTAGCATCTATCTCTGTTTTAGTTATCTCATGTCCTTGTGCTTTAGGTCTTGCAACTCCTATTGCAATTGTAAGCTCAGTTGGAAAAGGTGCACAAGAGGGAATATTAATAAAAAATCCTGAAATCCTTGAAATTATAAAAGATATAAAATATGCAGTATTTGATAAAACAGGAACTCTTACAAAAGGAATCATTTCAGTTAAAGATGCAGTTTATGAAGAAAAATATTTAGATATTTTAGCATCACTTGAAACAAAAAGTGAACATCCTATCTCAAAAGCAGTAGTGGTTTTTGCACAATCAAAGAATATATCTTTAAAGAAAGAGTTTGAAAATATACAAATCATTCCAGGCCTTGGAATTAGTGCAATATATGAAAATAAAGAAATACTAATTGGTTCTTTATCTTTTTTAGAAAAAAATGGTATTAACTTAGATAGTAAGTATTTAGATTTTTATAATACTTCATTAAATAATGGAGCAGGTGTTATTTTAGCATCTATTGAAAAAGAGTGTGTTGCTGTTTTTGCTTTAGAAGATAGTATTAAAGATGGAGCAAAAGAGTTAATCACTGATTTAAAAGCTAAAAATATTACTCCTATATTATTAACAGGTGATAATGAAATCACAGCAAATAGTGTTGCAAAAGAGCTAAATATAGATAGAGTTTATGCTCAAGTTTTACCTGATGAAAAATATAAAGTGATTATAGAACTTCAAAAAGAAGCAAAAGTGATGTTTGTGGGTGATGGAATAAATGATTCACCATCTATTAAACAAGCAGATATTGGAATTGCTTTAAATTCTGGTTCTGATATTACAAAAGATGCTGGAGATATTATCTTAATAAATAATGATTTAAAAGCAGTATCCAAAAGTATAAATTTATCTATTGAATCAATGAAAGTAATAAAACAAAATTTATTTTGGGCTTTTATTTATAATATAGGAGGCATTCCCTTAGCAGCTGGAATCTTCTATCCTATTTTCGGAGTAATGCTAACTCCTATGTACGCAGGAATTGCGATGAGCTTTTCATCTGTAACTGTTGTACTAAATTCTCTAAGATTAAAATTTAAAAAAATTTAGTGAAAGATGATTTAATCATCTCTTGCTTTTCTCCTTTAATAAACTTCCTTCTCATTAATTAATTTTTCCTAACCTTCCACATTCATTCCTTATTAGATTAATATAATTTTGTATAAAAAATCAAAGGATAAAGAATGAAAGCCGTACAAAAAGTATTATTGGGATTAGGATTAAGTTTATTTGTAAGTAGTGGATTATATGCAAGTGAAGATCATACGGGAGACCATATGCATGAAGGTAAAATGACAAACCATATGAATATGGATGGTATGACTACAAAGCAGATGCAAGATACTGAAATGAATTTATATCATCACAATATGATGATAAATGGATATTCAATAACTCTAAGTTCTGAAAAACCTTTAACTGATGGTAAAAACCATATGTTTATTAAATTAATGCAAAATAAGAAGGAAATAAAAAATGCTGATATCAGTATGAACCTTTCAATGCCTTCAATGCCAGGAATGGAATTTACGGAGCAAGTAAAAGAAAATGGGAATATAGATATTAACTTTAGTATGGCTGGAGAATGGGCATATGAACTAATTTTTAAAACGAGTGATGGGGTAATAAATAAAGTAAATGGCAGTGTAAATATAAAATGATTTATAAATCATTATTCCTATCTTCTCTAATAATATCATCAAGTTTTTCACTCGAACTTGATGATATAGTAAAAAAAGATGTAAATGAATTAGCACTTCAAAATGTTATTAAAATAGCAGTACTCAATGATTCATGGTTAAAAGGTAATGAATATTCACAAGAAGCTATAGAAGAAAGTAGTATTGCTGCTGGTACTTATGCTGATCCTAAAGTAACAATTGGTGCAGCTAATATACCAACTGATACATTTGATTTAAATCAAGAAGCTATGACTCAATTAAAAGTAGGTATTTCTCAAATGTTTCCAAGAGGAGATAGCTTAGAAATAAGACAAGAACAACTTAAATTACAAGCTAGCCAATATCCATATCAAAGAGAAGATAGAAAGGGCAAACTAATTGTACAGATTGCTCAACTTTGGTTAGAAGCATATAAAGCTCAAGAAAGTATTGCTTTAATTGAAAAAAACCGTTCTTTATTTGAACAATTAGCAGATATAGCTGAGTCAAGTTATTCTTCAGCATTTGGAAAAACAAGACAACAAGATATTATAAGAGCACAACTAGAATTAACAAAATTAGAAGACAGACTTACCTTATTAAAACAAAAAAAAGATACAGCACTATTAAGTTTATCAGAGTGGTTATCTGATTTTACAGAGGATAAGATTAATAGTGAAAATATTTTGGAAAGTTCAAATTTACTATTACCTAGAAGTCTCCCTAATATTGAAATGATTAATCCAAACTACTTCAATCTTAAAGAAGATTCGGAAAAAATATTAACTACGTTTGAGAATCATCCTTCTATAAAAAATATTGAACAGAAAATTAAAGCAACTTCTAAAAGTATTAAATTAGCAAGAGAAAATTATAAACCACAATTTTCAGTAAATACAAGTTATGCAAAAAGAGAAGATGATTTAATGGGAAGAAATAGAGCTGATTTATTTTCTGTTGGACTTACTTTTGATCTTCCCATATTTGTTAAAAATAAGCAGGATAAAGAGCTTAAAGTAGCAATGCTTAAAACAAAGTCAGTTGAAACTGAAAAGATTTTGCAATATAAAAAACTTTTTAGTTTATATGAAACTACAAAAGCAGATTTAATAAGATTAAAAGAAAGACAATCTTTATATTTAACAAAATTGTTACCACAAATGAATGAACAATCTGAGGCTTCATTAACTGCATATACAAATGATGATGGAGATTTTCCAGAAGTTGTAAGGTCAAGAATATCACAATTAAATGCACAAATTGATATATTGAATATAAATGTTGACATTCAAAAAAATATTGTTAAATATAATTATCTTTTTACAGATAATGCAGAAAATATAGTAAATAGATAAAGGAAAAAACAATGAAATTTAGTTTATTCGTAGCGGGTATTCTTTTAGGTGGAGGAATCACTTATATTGGATTAAATTCCTTGGAAAAACCTATAAATCAAAATTCTCCAAGTGAAAATAAAAATATTGAAAAAAAACCTCTTTATTGGGTAGCACCAATGGATGCAAATTATAAAAGAGATAAACCTGGAAAATCTCCTATGGGAATGGATTTAATTCCATTTTATGGTAATGAAGGGGGTGGCCCAGATGAAGGCAAAGGAACTGTAAAAATTTCACCAACAGTTGTAAATAATTTAGGTGTAAGAACTGATATAGTAAAAAGACAAGCCCTCCATTCTCAAATTAATACTGTAGGTTATGTAAATTATGATGAAGATTATTTAGTACATATCCATCCAAGAATTAGTGGATGGATAGAAAAACTTTATATAAAAGCTTCTGGTAATCCTGTAAAAAAAGGAGAACCTTTATATGATATTTATTCTCCTGAAATGGTAAATGCACAAGGAGAGTTTCTCCAAGCAATAGAACAAAAGAATGATAGATTAATAAAAGCAGCAAGAAATAGATTAAAATCTTTACAAGTACCTATTTCTGCAATAGAAGAGATTGAAAGAACAAGAAAAATTAAACAAACTATTACTTTTTATTCTAGTAAAACAGGTGTAGTAGATAATCTTCAAATTAGAGAAGGTTTCTTTGTAAAACCTGGAGTTACGATTATGTCTATTGGGACATTAAAACAAATTTGGGTAAATGCAGAAGTATTTGAACGTCAATCAGCAGAAGTAAAAATTGGAAGTCCTGTGGATATGAAACTTGATTATTTACCAGGACATGAATACAAAGGTATTGTTGATTATATTTATCCTACACTTGATACTAAAACAAGAACATTAAAAGTTAGATTAAAATTTGCAAATGAAGATGAACTTTTAAAACCAGGTATGTTTGCACAAGTCACTATTCATGGACAAAATGATAAAGAAAGACTTACTGTACCAAAAGAGGCTGTTATAAGAACAGGTAATTCAAATAGAGTAGTTCTTGCATTAGGTGATGGTAGTTTTAAATCTGTAAATGTAAAAATCGGTAAACTTAATGATGAGTATGCAGAAATTCTATCAGGTTTAACTGAAGGTGAAAAAATTGTTACTTCTGCTCAATTTTT
>NZ_JBGUES010000080.1:0-9763 GCF_041821165.1 Poseidonibacter sp.
ATTTGAAAATGCTGTTGCTACAATAATAGGAATATTAATATTGATTTTTTTAATTTCTTTAACCATTTCTAGACCATTTAGAATTGGCATATTAACATCTGTTATAATTAAATCAATTTCATTTTCATGTTCTTTGAAAAGTTCTAAACCTTCTGCTCCATCTTTTGCAACATATTGTTTTTTAGTAAATCCCTTTAAGATTTGATGAGTTACTTCTCTTAAATCTTTTTCATCTTCTGCATATAAAATAGTGATGTTTTTTAGTATAGATATATTATTAGTTATCATTAAGACTTACTCCAAAATTATTACGATATAATAACATAAATTAACATAAAAAACTTATAGAAACAGTCAATAAATCGCTGTTTTAATAAAAGTGTAACTTATTTGTTTCTTTAAAAAATTGTACTACAGAAACTATAATTTGATTTTAATAATAATTTTTTAACTTAATAATAATAATTTTTAATAATATAGAAATGTATATAGGATTAATTACGTGTCAAAAGTAAAATGTAATCATTGTCATCTAAGTTTTACAGATGAAGTTATGATTAAAGATAATGAACTTAATTTTTGTTGTAAAGGTTGTCAAGGTGTTTATCATCTTTTAAAAGATGATGGACTTGACTCTTTTTATGACAAACTTGGAAATAAAACAATTGCTCCGCCTTTAGATATTGACAATGATGATTTAGCAAAGTTTGATACAGATAGTTTTACAAAAAACTATGTGAAAAAAACAAAAGAAGAGTTTAATCAAGTTGATTTAATTATTGAAGGAATTCATTGTGCTGCTTGTGTTTGGTTAAATGAAAAAATTCTTTATGATACAAAGGGAATAATTGAAGCTAATATAAATTTCACAACAAATAAAGCAAAAATTGTTTGGGATGAAGATGAATTAAAATTATCAGATATTATTGCTAAAATCAGGTCAATAGGCTATAACGCCTATGCTTATGATTCCTCAATTGCTGATAAAAAAGCTACTAAAGCAAAACAAGACTACTTTATAAAAATTATGGTTGCTGTAATTGCAAGTATGAATATTATGATGTTAAGTGTTGCAAAATATACTGGCTTTTTTACTGGAATTGATGAAGAAGTAAAAGATATGATTCATATTGGAGAGTTTTTACTTTCAACTCCTGTACTTTTTTATTCTGGTTGGATATTTTTTAAAGGTGCATATTATGGTTTAAAAAACCGTGTTTTAAATATGGACTTTTTAGTAAGTTCAGGTGCTACATTAACGTATATTTATTCTTTATTTATTTTATTTGGTGCAAAAGGCGAGAGTTATTTTGATAGTGTTGCTATGATTATTACTTTTGTTTTAGTAGGAAAATACTTAGAAGTTATTGGTAAAAAATCAGCAGTTGATACACTAGATAAAATAAAATCTTCTCTTCCTTTAGAAGCTGTTATTATTACAAATGGTGTAAAAAAAACTGTTGCTTTAAATAATATTAGTATTGGAAATATTATAGAAATTAAAGCAGGTGAAAAAGTACCAGTTGATGGAAAAATCATAGAAGGTGAGGCATCTTTTGATGAAGCTAGTTTAACTGGTGAATCAATACCTGTATTTAAAAAAGCATCTGATATGGTTTATAGTGGTACTATAAATACAAATGGTGTGATTTTATTTGAAGCAACTACTGATTTTAAAAATTCAACATTTTCAACTATTGTTACACTTTTAGAAGATTCACTTAACTCAAAACCAAAAATACAAGATAAAGCAAATGAAGTTTCAAAAGGTTTTACTTTAGCAATTTTAACTTTATCATTTCTTACTTTTTTAGTTTGGTATTTTTTTGGTCTTGATTTAGGATTTGATTATGATGGTGTTAATCACTTTGAAAAGTCATTTATTGTTGCAATTTCTGTAATTGTAATTGCTTGTCCTTGTGCTTTAGCCCTTGCTACTCCAATTGCAAGTTTAATAGGAATATCGCAATTAGCAAAAAAAGGTTTATTGTTTAAAGAAGCTAAGTTTATAGAATCACTTGCAAAAGCAAATACTGTGGTATTTGATAAAACTGGAACTTTAACAAAAGGACAACTTTCTGTTGTAAAAGCAAATATTTTAGATGAAAATATTGATAAGTTAAATCTTTTATATTCACTACTTGATTCTTCAAATCATCCAGTTAGTAAATCTGTAAAAAAATATTTAAAAGAAAACTTTGATTTAGACTTAGTTAAATTATCTGATATAAAAAGTATTGATGCTAAAGGTATGTCTGCTTCTTATAATAATCAAAATTTATTAGGTGGAAATCTTGAACTTTTAAAACAAGAAAATATAAAATATGATTTTAAATCAAATAATACAGTATATATTTTTGCTATAAACAATGAAGTAATTGCAACATTTGAACTTGAAGATGAGATAAAAGATTATGCAAAAGAGTTAATTAAATATTTACAAGAACATGATACTTCTGTTGTTATGTTAACAGGAGATACAAAAGAAGTTGCACAAAAAGTTTCGCAACAATTAAATATAAAAAAATATTTAGCTCACCAAACACCAACATCAAAAGCACTATTTATAAAAGAGTTAAGAGCTAAAGATAATGTTGTAATTATGGTAGGTGATGGAGTAAATGATAGTATTGCTTTAGGTAATGCAGATGTTGCAATAGCAATGGGAAGTTCTGCTGATATTTCATTGGCTGTTTCTGATATTGTATTATTAAACTCTTCATTAATTTCTCTAAAAGAAGCTTTTGTAATTTCAAAAAGAACATATAAATTTATAAAACAAAATCTAGCAATATCTTTAGTTTATAATATGGTTACGATACCTTTTGCAATGTTTGGATATGTTATACCTTTAGTTGCTGCATTATCAATGAGTTTAAGTTCTTTATTGGTAGTATTAAATTCTCTTAGAATCAAAATAAAATAGGAAATATTTATGATAAATGATACACTTTTTTTTATGTTAATAGTAGGAATTATAATTTCTGCTTTACTTTTGCTTTTATTTATTTGGGGTGCGAAAAGTGGTCAATTTGATGATTCAAATAAAATGGTAGATGGTTTACTATTTGATAGTGTTGAAGATTTAAATGATGCTATAAAAAAAGAAAAAAAGTTAAAAGAAGCTAAAGAGAATAAGAAAGTAAAATCAGAAAATAAAGTTAGTCAAAAGATTGACTAACTTTAAAGAAATTACTTCATTCCAGCAATAATATTAGCTAAAGCAGTAATATCAGCATCAGAAAGTCTAGCAACTTGACCTTTCATAACACCTTTCATTGGTCCACCATAAGTACCATCTTTGTAACCTTTTAATGCAGCTTCAGTTTTTGCTACATCCCAACCAGCGATAATTTGAGATTTACCTAAAGCAGCTTTTTCTCCGTTTGCACCATGACATCCAGCACATGCAGCGAAAGATGCAGCAGATAAAGTTGCAGCAGTTGCAGCAGCGATTAATGTTGATAAAACAATTTTTTTCATTTAATACTCCTTAATTTGTGTCGGATAGTTTAGCTTTTTTTTCTTTTTTATTTGCTTAATATCCTCTTCATTAAACATATGAATACATAAGTGTTACATTAAATTGTAGAGTAATTGTGTATAGTAATTATTTAAATTTTGAAAATAACCAAGCTAAGATAGTAAGAAATATATATAATCCTGCAATAAAATAAACCTGTTCTACTTGTGTAATAGCTTGATAATAAAGTATTAGTATAGTTGCTAGACTTAAAAAAATAATTGAAATTATAATTATTGATAATGATGAATTAGTCTGTTTATATATCTTAAAATTAGAGTATGCCATAAGAATAGATACTAGTAAAAAAGTAACACTCCCAAACTCAAGAATGACTTTTAAATCTCCTATTAAAATTAAACAAAATGCTAAAATTGACATAGTAATTATTGAATAAACTGGTATTTCATTTCTTTTTTTTGATAAATATGAAGGAAAGTATCCATCTTTTGCAATAACACTAATTAACCTTGATGCCCCAAATAGTGTTCCACTTATTGCACTACTTGTAGCTAATAATGCTCCTATAATCACCAAATCACTTCCCCAATGTCCTAATATATCAGATGCTCCTGATGCTAGTGCATATTCTTGATGTAAGATAATATTTTTAAAAGGAATTGCTAAAATTGCACCTACGGCTATAATAAAATAGATTAATGATGTAATTATAATAGCACTATAAATTGCTTTTGGTATTTTTATAATAGGGTCTGACATTTCGTTCATAGCATGAATTACTAATTGAAATCCCTCAAAAGCTACAAAAGTAAGAGAAGCTACAATTAAAATTGATAAAATATTAAAATCATCATTGTTTTCTAAAAGAATAGGAAGTGTTGTATTTGAATTATTTATAAGTACAAAAGATATTATAGTTAAGATAATTAGTTTTGTATAAACCATTATATCTTCTATTTTGCCCATACCTTTTACACTCCAAATATTTACAAGTGTAAAAACTAAAATAATAGCAGCAGCTGTTAATTTTCTCATTATATTATTGTCTGCAAATTCAAAAACACTTAAGGCATAAGAAGCAAAAGTATAAGCATATAAAGCAAGAGTACTTATATATCCAAAACTAACCCACCATCCAATAAGCGATGCTGCAAAGGGTGAATTTGGAAAAGTTTTTTTAAAAAAAGAATAAGTTGCACCTTCATCTTTATAATAAATTGCTAATTTTACATAAGAATATCCAGCTAATGATGCCAAAACTCCACCAATTAAAAAAGCCAATGGTGTAAAAACTCCTATAATCGATATAGAAATTCCTAATACTGTAAATATTCCACCACCAATCATTCCACCAAGGGCAATGGCAATTAGCTCTACAATACCTAAGCTTTTATTTCTTTTTCTATGAATAGTATTTTTTTGTTTTTTCATAATGATAAACTTTTTGTAGATAAATTAACTATATAATACAATTTTATCTTATTTATGATTTCTTTGCAAAACTAAAGGAAGATTTTCATAAACTATCCTTTAAATTTTAAAGGAAAATATTGAATAAAGAATTAGTACTAAATATCCAAGATTTAAGTTTTTCTTATAAACGTGAAAATCCAATTTATAAAAACTTTTCATTAAAACTAAAAGAGGGTGAACTAGTTACTATTTTTGGAAAAAGTGGAAGTGGAAAAACAACACTTTTTGAATTAATTATTGGAACACTAAAACCACAAAGTGGAACTATTGAAAAATCATCATTAAGTTTGATATTTCAAGATCCATATAATTCTTTTCATCCAACATATTCAATCTTAGAGCAAATAAAAGATGTCGTACCAGTTGCTTTTTCTTCTGAACTAAAAGGGTTTGTAAAAGAACTCTTAACTGAGCTTAGTTTAGAAGAAAATCTACTATTAAAAAAGCCATATGAATTAAGTGGAGGACAACTTCAAAGATGTTCAATATTAAGAGCATTATTGATGAAACCAAAACTTTTATTGATTGATGAACCAACATCAGCACTTGATAATATTATTGCATATGATGTAATGAAACTATTAATTAAGTATTTAGACTCTTGTGCTATTTTGTTGATTACTCATGATTTAAATATGGCTAATTGGTGTAGTGATAAAATAATTAGATTGGAATAAAATGAAAAAAACTAACAAAGCTATTGTTTTACTAAATATGGGTGGAGCAAGAAATAAAAATGAATTAAAAATCTTTTTGACAAATATGTTTAATGATAAAAATATCTTAAGCATGCCAGCTCCTTTACGAAAAATTATTGCATATTTTATTGTGAAGTCAAGATTAGATTCTGCATGGGAAAATTATGAATTAATTGGAAATGAATCTCCTATTAATAAGTTAACTGAGAAATTAGTAAATAAAGTAAATGATAAAATTGATGAGTATAAAACATATCAAATAATGAGATATACTCCTCCTTTTGCAAATGATGTTATAAAACAAATGAAAGATGACGGAATTAGTGAGGTTATTTTACTTCCTTTATATCCACAATATTCAACAACTACAACAAAATCATCTTTAGAAGATTTTCAAATGTATGCAAAAGATGCATTTAATGTAAGAGTAATAGACCCATATTATAAAAATGAATCTTTTAATAACTGTATTATTGATGAAATAAGTTCACAAGTTACAGACCCAAAAGAGTATAACTTAATTTTTTCAGCTCATGGTTTACCTCAAAAAATTGTTGATGCAGGTGACCCTTATGAAAAACAGATGAATGAGCAAGTTGATATTTTAAAAGAAATGTTAGAAAAAAAAGGTCTAAATTTTAAATCAATATCTTTAGCTTATCAATCAAAAGTAGGGCCTTTAAAATGGTTAGAACCATCACTTGATGATGCACTAAAAGATTTTAAAGAGCAAAATGTTTTAATTTATCCTATTGCATTTATTGTTGATAATTCAGAAACAGATTTTGAGTTAAGTATTGAATATAAAGAGATAGCTGAAGAAATAGGTATACATGACTATAAAGTGTGTAAATGTGTAAATGATAGTGATGCTTTTGTTGAGGTTATAAAAGAAATTATAAAATAAGGATTTTTTTATGAATGTAGAAAATGTTTTATTAGAAGTTGCACGTGCTTCAATTTTAAATGAGTTTAATAATTCATTTAAAATTGATAAGCAAGAGTTACAAAAAGAGTTTTCTATATTACAAGAAAAAAGAGCTTGTTTTGTAACAATAACTTTAAATGGTAAGTTAAGAGGTTGTGTGGGTTCACTAGTAGCTCATAGAAATTTACTTGATGATGTTATACAAAATGCTTATAATAGTGCTTTTAGTGATTTAAGATTTGCCAGACTCTCATATGAAGAGTTTAAACAAATAAATATTGAAATATCAGTTTTAACACCTGCTGTAAAACTTGAATACAAAGATACAGATGATTTAAAAGAAAAAATAAAACCTTTTGAACATGGTATTATTTTAGAGTGTGAAAATAAAAAAGCTACTTTTTTACCTCAAGTTTGGGAGCAATTACCAAATTTTGATGATTTTTTTACACAACTTAGTAAAAAGGCTGGATTTAGTGATTCTTGTTTATCTTTGAATCCTACAATTTATACATATACTGCTATTAAGATAAAGTAATGCAGTATTATAAAAAAGACAAAGATAAACTTGTCTGTTTATTATGCTCATATTACTGTAAATTAAAAACTAATCAAACAGGTATTTGTGGAGTAAATAAAAACACAGACGATAAAATAGAGTGTTTAGTTTATGGACATATTTCTGCACTAAATAATGACCCAATTGAGAAAAAACCACTTTATCATTTTTTACCAAAATCAAAATCTTTATCACTTGGAACTGTTGGTTGTAATTTTAAATGTCCATTTTGTCAAAACTATGGAATTAGCCAAGAAAAAAATATTGATAAATCTAAATATTATAGCCCAAAAGATATAGTAAATATTGCACTACAATATAATTGTGAATCAATCTCTTATACATATAATGAACCAACTATTTTTTATCCATACGCAAAAGATATAGCTATTGAAGCTAAAAAACATGGAATAAAAAATGTATATGTATCAAATGGTTTTGAAAGCAAAGAAGTTATAGATGATATGCTAGGAATTATAGATGCTGTAAATATTGATTTAAAATGTTTTAATGATAAATATTACAAAAAAGAGCTTGGTGGAAATCTAAATCAAGTTTTAGAAAATTTAAAACATTTTAAGAAAAATGGTATATGGCTTGAAATAACTACTTTAATAGTTCCAACAAAAAATGATACTTATGAAGAGTTAGAAAAAATTGCTAAATTTATAAAAGATGAACTTGATATTTATACACCATGGCATCTTTCTTCTTTTCATCCTGATTATAAAGATTTAGATTTACCTAGAACTTCTTTAGAAACATTAAAAATGGCCAAAAAAATTGGTGAAGATAATGGATTGAAATATGTTTATATTGGAAATGTACCTTATGAAAATAGTACTTTTTGTCCAAATTGCAATGAAGTTATTATAAAAAGAAATAGATTTGAAGTTTTACAAAATAGTATTAAAAATCAACATTGTCCAAAATGTCAATATAAAATACAAGGAGTATATCCTAAAATGAAAACAATAAGAAAAACAGGTTTTGCAGGCTCTTTTTATCCACAAGAAAAAGAAGAGATTTTAAAATATATTGATGAGTTTAATAAGCAAATCACTATAAATGGAAGCTTTGATACAAGAGCTATGATAGTTCCTCATGCAGGATATGTTTATAGTGGATTTACTGCTAATATTGCTTATAATATTTGCAAAGATAAAAAACCAAAAAGAGTTATTGTAATAGGTCCTTCTCATAGTATGTATTATGAAGGTGCAAGTATTGCTTTATATGATGAGTATGAAACACCTTTTGGAAATATAAATATTGATAAAGAGTATTCTAATAATTTAAAAGATAAGTATGATTTTCTTTCTTTTGATGATAATATGCACTTAGAACACTCAACAGAAACACAAGCTCCTTTTATAAAACACTACTTTGCTAATACACAAATAGTAGAAATAGTTTATGGGAAAATGCCATTTGAAGATTTATCTTCTTTAATAGATGAGGTATTAGAAGATAAAGAAAACTTACTTCTTATTTCTACTGATTTAAGTCATTTTTATACACAAGAAGAAGCAAATAAATTAGATAATATTTGTTTAAATGCAATAGAGAAAAAAGATATGTCTTTATTTGATAATGGCTGTGAGGCTTGTGGGAAACTTGGTGTTAAAGCACTTATTTATTCTGCAATTAAAAAAGATATGAAATCAAAAGTATTACACTATTGTACAAGTTTTGATAAAACAAAAGATGCTTCAAGGGTAGTTGGTTATACATCTGCTTTAGTAGGGTATTAAAATGTTTTTATTTAAAAAAATTGTTTCAGCTTTTTTAATGCCTGTCCCAATAGGTCTGTTTTTACTTTTATTAGCTTTTATATATTTATTAAGTAATTCATATAATAAAGCAAAGGTATATCTATTTTTAGCACTTTCTTGGTTTGTATTATTATCATATGCTCCAATTTCAAATATGATTATTAAACCTTTAGAAGATTCACATAAAGCACTTATAAATCCACCAGTAGTTAAATATATATTAGTTTTAGGTTCAGGACATAGTACAAATGAAGAGTTAAGCATAACATCACAAGTATCAAGTGTAGGAGTAAATAGATTAGCAGAAGGAATTAGACTTTATAATTTAATTCCTAATTCTAAATTAGTAGTATCAGGATATGGTGGAAAAGATATAAATCCTCATGCTTTAATGCAAGAAAAACTCTCACTTTCATTAGGCGTTAAAAAAGAAGATATTATAAGATTTGATACTCCAAAAGATACAAGACTTGAAGCAATAAAGATGAAAGAATTAGTAAAAAATGAAAATTTTATTTTAGTAACTTCTGCATCTCATATGAAAAGAGCTATGTTATTATTTAAAAAAGAGGGTCTTAATGCAATTGCAGCACCAACATATCACTTAGCAAAAGAGAATAAAACTTTTAGAAAATTCTCAGGCGATAATCTATACAAAGTAGAAGTTGCTTTTCATGAATACTTAGGAATTGCATGGGCTAAACTTAGGGATATTATTTGATAAACAATTAATAAATATTTTGATATGATTGCGACTTTGTTGCAAATAAAGGTAAAACTTGGAAATATTAAATATAAAAGAACTTTCTTATAAATATAGTAAAACAAAAGTTCTAGAAAATATAA
>NZ_JBGUES010000081.1:0-4418 GCF_041821165.1 Poseidonibacter sp.
GTGAAAATATAGATAATCCTACTATTAGGGCTGAAATATCAAGACTAAAAAAGTCAATAAAAGAAGATTTCATAAAAAATATTAGAGGATTAGGGTATAAAATAGATAGATATTATTCTGTCTAAAAGCCCTATTCCATAGGCATTCTCTTCAAAACAACTCACATAAAAATTTAACTTTTTCAAAAAAAAATAAAAAAATATATTAATTGCTATCTTTTTGCTATCTACACTTATTATACTTTCAATGTTAAATTATTAAACGGTTTTTCGTTTAGTAAAAAAAATAAGGAGAGCAGGATGAGTCCAGAAAAAGCACAAGCATACTGGAAAGAAAACATTTCTATGATTATCAAGCTATTAGTAGTTTGGTTTGTTGTTTCTTTCGGTTGTGGAATAATATTCATTAATGAACTTAACGCTATTGAAATTAGTGGTGTTAAATTAGGATTTTGGTTTGCACAGCAAGGTGCAATATATGTATTTGTTGTATTAATTTTTGTTTACGTTAAAGTAATGACAGGAATTGATGAGAAATACGGCGTTCACGAATAGGAGTTAAAATATGGAATTACAATCATTAATTTACCTATTTGTAGGTATTTCATTCGCAGTTTATATCGGTATTGCTCTATGGGCAAAAGCTGGTTCAACAAAAGATTTCTATGTTGCAGGTGGTGGAGTTCACCCAGTTGCGAATGGTATGGCTACAGCAGCCGATTGGATGTCAGCGGCGTCATTCATTTCATTAGCAGGTATCATATCTTTTAAAGGTTCTGATGGTGGTGCTTACTTAATGGGTTGGACAGGTGGATACGTTCTACTTGCTATGTTATTGGCTCCTTACTTAAGAAAATTTGGTAAATTTACGGTTCCTGACTTTGTTGGTGACAGATATTACTCAGATACAGCAAGACTTGTTGCAGTTGTAGCAGTTATTTTCGTTTCGTTCACATATGTTGCTGGACAAATGAGAGGTGTTGGAATTGTATTCTCAAGATTCTTACAAGTTGATGTTAATACAGGTGTATTAATTGGTATGGCAATCGTGTTCTTCTATTCTGTTTTAGGTGGAATGAAGGGTATTACTTATACACAAGTTGCTCAATATGTTGTTATGATTTTTGCATACATGATTCCTGCAATTTTCTTATCATTACAAGTTACTGATACATTCTTACCTCAATTAGGTATTTTTGCACAGACTACATTTGAATTTACTTCAGGTGTTTCAGCTATTCCAGAAGGAACATATCTGTTACATGCTCTTGATCAGTCTATTTCTGATTTAGGATTTAATGACTATTCTCAACCAGGTAACTTATGGAATATGTTTATGTTAACAACTGCGTTAATGTTAGGAACAGCTGGTTTACCACACGTTATTGTTAGATTCTTTACAGTACCAACTGTTAAAGATGCTAGAATATCTGCAGGTTGGGCTTTATTATTTATTGCGATTATGTATACAACTATTTCTTCTGTTGCTGCATTCTCAAGAGTAAACTTAATTAAAAATCTTCAAAATACTGAATACGATGCATTTGTAAACGGTAAAATTGCAGATAATAATGGAAACTGGTTTAAGACATGGGAAAATGGTGGTCTTATTGCATGGAATGATAGAAATGGCGATGGAAAAATCCAATACGCTACAGGTGCTGCATTTGAAGGTGCTAAAGGTAAACCTGCATTCGATGGTGATAAAAGAGCTGAAGATGGTCATAGATTAGTTACTAATGCAAAAGGTCCTGCAGATGCTGCAGAATTAGCAAAAGGTAACGGAATTGCAAATGAGTTATATGTTGATAGAGATATCATGGTACTTGCAAATCCAGAAATTGCAAACTTACCTAACTGGGTAATTGCATTTATTGCAGCCGGTGGTCTTGCAGCAGCATTATCAACAGCAGCAGGTTTATTACTTGTAATTGCATCAGCAATTTCGCATGACCTTATGGGACAAGTAATCTTTAAAGATAAAGAAACTGGTAAATCTACATTAAACGAAAAAACTGAGTTAATGTGGGCTAGAATCTCAGCAGTAGCTGCAATTTGTGTTGCTGGTTACTTAGGGATTAACCCTCCAGGATTTGTTGCACAAGTTGTTGCGTTTGCATTTGGTTTAGCAGCTGCAGCGTTCTTCCCAACTATTATCCTTGGTGTATTTGATAAGAGAATGAATAAAGAAGGTGCGATTGCTGGTATTTTAGTTGGTCTAATTTTCACATTCGGTTACATTATCTACTTCGTATTCTTAGGTGGAGCTAAAGAAGATTACTTCTTAGGAATAGCACCAACTGGTATTGGAACAATTGGAACATTACTTCACTTAATCGTGGCAGTAGTTGTATCTAGAATGACTCCAGAACCACCTCAAGAAATTCAAGATCTTGTTGAAAGAATTAGAATTCCTTCAGGAGCTGGTGAGGCTGTTGATCACTAGAGAAAAAAACTAAAAAGTATACCTTCGGGTATACTTTTAGTATTTTAAAATGTTTATAATTTATAGATATTTTAAAATGCTATTTAAGGAACAACTAAATGAGTTTACAAGACCAAGAAGCTTTTCTTTCAAACATCCATCCTTTTGAAGTTTTAACAAATGAACAAATGGAAACATGTATTAAACATATGGATATTGCTTATTATCCTAAAGACTCTGTATTAATTACTCCTGAAAAAATTTCTAATCATTTTTTTATTATTATTAAAGGTTCAGTTCATGAATACTCAGAAGATGTAGTTGTTATGGATTATCATCAAGAAGATTCATTTGATGCAAATTCTTTAATATATAGTGAAACTAAAAATACTTTTAAAGTTCATGAAGATTTAATCTGTTATGAACTTGAAAAAAATACATTTTTAAAATTAATTGAAAACAATCAACAATTTAAAGACTTCTTTTTAAAAAATCTTGTAAATAAATTACAAACATTAAAAAATAAAGAGTATGCATCTGAATTATCAGGATTTATGATTGCAAAAGTTGATGATACGTTAATTCATGAAGCTTGTATTGTTGATGAAAATACAAAATTAATTGATGCAATTGAAAAATCAATGACATTTAAAACTTCAACAATAATTGTAAAAAATGAAAAAAATGAATACGGAATTATTACAGATTCACTTTTAAAAGTTAAAGTTTTATTAGAAGGTAGAAAATTAGATATTCCTGTAAAAGATATTGCAATTTTTCCATTAATGACAGTATTTCATGATGATTATTTATTTGAAGCATTAACTGTTTTAATAAAAAGAAATATTAAAAGAATTGGTGTTACTAATAGCAAAGGTGAAATGATTGGAATTTTAGAGCAAATTGATGTTTTATCTCATTTTGCAAATCATACTTATGTTGTAGATTCTCAAATAAAAAAAGCAAAAACAATTAAAGACTTAAAACATGCAAGTAATGATTTATTAAACATAATAAAAAGTTTACATGCAAAAGGTGTAAAAGTAAATCATATCTCAAACTTAATTGGACAATTAAATACAAAAGTTTATAAAAAACTTTATGATTTAGTTGTTCCAAAAGAATTACAAAGTGATGCTTGTTTAATTGTAATGGGAAGTGAAGGAAGAAATGAACAAATTATTAAAACAGATCAAGATAATGCACTTGTTGTAAAAGATGGTATTGATGTTGAACAATATAGAAAATATATGCAAGAAATTACTGATCATTTAATTGATTTTGGATACCCAAAATGTGAAGGAAACATAATGGTTTCAAATCCATTTTGGTGTAAAACAGTCGAAGAGTATAAAAAAGAAACTGCAAGATGGATAGAAGCTCCTGCTATGCAAGATTATATGGATTTAGCAATATTTTTTGATTCTTTTGCAGTTGCTGGTGATAAAAAATTATTAATTAATTTAAAAGATGATTTATTTGAAAAACTACATGACAAAGACGTATTTATGGCATATTTTGCAAAAGCAACTTTAACATTTGATACACCAAATACAGTAGCTAATTTTATGACAAAAGTTCACTATATTGATATTAAGAAAACTTCTGTTTTTCCAATTGTTCAAGGAATTAGATCTTTAGCATTAAGAGAAAAAATTAGAGAAACAACAACTGTAAAAAGAATTAAAATTTTAGAAGAAAGAAAAATTTTAGAAAAAGAAAAAGCTGCTGAACTTCTTGAAGCTTTTGATGTTGTAAATACATTAAGACTTAAAGCTCAACTTGAGAATGTTCTTGAAAATAAGAAAATTTCAAATGAAGTAAATACTCATTCACTAGGTAAAATTGAAAGAGATTTATTAAAAGATTCATTTAAAATTATTAATGATTTTAAAAAATTCATTACATATTCTTTCAAAATAGATAAGATTTCATAATGTTTGAGAATTTTTTTAGAAACTTAAATAAAAAGAAGTTAAATGATGATAAATATC
>NZ_JBGUES010000081.1:4428-9731 GCF_041821165.1 Poseidonibacter sp.
ATGCAAAAAAAGATGAATACGTTTGTTTAGACTGTGAAACGACAGGACTAAATCCTAAAAAAGATGAAATTTTATCTATTGGTGCAGTTCATATAAAAGATAATAAAATTTTAATGAGAAAAACATTTAATATCTTTGTTAAACCATCACAAAATGTTAATGCAGAAGCAATAAAAATTCATCAAATTCGTCCTATTGATTTGCAAAATGCTGTAGATCCAAAAATTGCAATTTTAGATTTATTAGAGTTTATTGGTTCAAGACCAATAGTTGGATATTACATAAAATTTGACATTGCAATGATTTCAAAATATACAAAAAAATATATTGGAATCAAACTTCCAAATGAAAGTATTGAAGTTTCTTCTATGTATTATCGAACAAGAAAAAAAACTTCTGAGTATGAATTTATTGACTTAAAATTTGACACAATTATGAAAGAATTAAATATTCCAACTCTAGGTAAACATGATGCACTAAATGATGCGATTATGACATCAATGATTTTTCTAAAATTACGAAATGTAACTGATGCAAAAACAACAAATTATACTAACTAATTTTACAAAATTTCGCTTCTAAAAGTTACACATAAATAATTTGTCTAAAAATATCTACAAATTCCTATACTTCATAGTTCTCCCTAATATTTTATATGTATAATTAGGCTCATTTTTATTAGGAAAACATTATTTTTTTGTTAATTTTTTTTAACAAAAAAAATACTATTTTTTAATAAAATTTTAGGAGGCAAAAAATGAATGATGAGTTAGTAGAACGAATCAAAAACAACCCGAAATATCAAGAACTAATTACAAAAAGATCAGGTTTTTCTTTAAAACTTGCAATTTTTGTTTTAGTTATGTTTTATGCATATATTTTAACTATTGCATTCGAACCAACACTATTAGGTGTAAAACTAGGTGATGGAGTAATGACTTATGCATTTCCAGTTGCAGCTGCAATTATAATTATAAGTTTTATTACAACATTAATTTATGTTAGAAGAGCAAATGGCGAGTTTGAAGATTTAACTGAGAGTATTAGAGAAGACGTAAAGGATGCATTATAATGTTTAGAATTTTAGCACTTATTTCAATTTTTGCTATAGCAGCATTTGCTGCAGGTGACGCTACTTTTGAAGCAACAAAAAGAGATATTAACGTTTCTGCGATTGTTATGTTCTTTATTTTTATTGGAGCTACTTTAGGTGTTACTTATTGGGCTGCAAGTAAGACAAAATCAGCAAGTGATTTTTATACAGCTGGTGGAGGAATTTCAGGATTCCAAAATGGTATGGCAATTGCTGGGGATTACATGTCTGCGGCATCTTTCCTTGGATTATCAGGTTTAGTATACTTAAAAGGTTATGATGGTCTTGTTTATGCTGTTGGATTCTTAGTTGGTTGGCCTGTTATTTTATTCTTAATGGCTGAAAAGTTAAGAAACTTAGGTAAATTTACTTTTGCTGATATTGCTGCTTTTAGACTTGGTCAAAAAGAAATTAGAGTTTTAGCTGCATTTGGTTCTTTATCTGTTGTTACTTTATACCTAATTGCTCAAATGGTTGGTTCTGGTAAATTAATTCAAGTATTATTTGGATTAGAATATGAATATGCTGTAATGCTTGTTGGTGTTATGATGATTATTTATGTTACTTTTGGTGGTATGCTTGCAACTACTTGGGTACAAATTATTAAAGCTGTTTTATTATTATCTGGTGTTACTTTTATGGCATTTATGATTTTAAAACAATTTGAATTTGACTTTACATTATTAGCAACTAAAGCTGTTGAAACTCATGATTTAGGTCAAGCTATTATGGCTCCTGGTGGATTTATTTCTGACCCTATTTCTGCAATTTCTTTAGGTCTTGCATTAATGCTTGGTACTGCTGGTTTACCTCACGTTCTTATGAGATTCTTTACAGTTGGTAATGCTAAAGAAGCTAGAAAATCTGTTGTTTATGCAACTGCTTTTGTTGGATATTTCTGGATTATTATTACTGTTGTTGGTTTTGGTGCAATTGCATTCTTAAATAGTGCAGAAGGTGCACAATACTTCGTTGATGGTAAGTTATTTGGTGGAAATAATATGGCTGCGATTCACTTATCACATGTGTTAGGTGGAAATGCATTCTTAGGATTTATTTCAGCTGTTGCATTTGCTACTATTTTAGCGGTTGTTTCAGGACTTACTTTAGCAGGTGCATCTGCAATTTCTCATGATATTTATGCAAACGTAATTTGTAATGGTAATGCAAAAGAAGAAGATGAAATTAGAGTTTCAAAAATCTTTGTTGTTATCTTAGGAATTATTGGTGTTATTTTAGGAATTTCTTTTGAATCACAAAATATTGCATATATGGTTGGTTTAGCATTCGGTATTGCTGCATCTGCTAACTTCCCTATTTTATTCTTATCTATTTACTGGAGAGGATTAACAACAAGAGGTGCGTTTATTGGTGGATTTATTGGACTTATAACTGCTGTTTCTTTAGTTGTTATTGGGCCAATTGTATGGGTTCAAATTCTTGGAAATGCAGAAGCAATTTTCCCTTATAAACACCCTGCTTTATTCTCTGTAACTATCGCCTTTGTTGCTATTTGGTTTTTCTCAAAAACTGATAACTCACAAAGAGGTAAAGACGAAAAAGAAATGTTTAGAGCTCAAAATATTAGAGCAAATACAGGTATTGGTTCAGCTGGAGCAGTTGAACACTAGTACTAAAATATATATTATCAAAGAATTTATTTTCTTTGATAATAATATTAAAAGTTTCCCTTTATTAATTTTTCTATTCCTATTATTCTCATTATAAAAAAAATCACATTTTATTTTATTAATTGACTCATTATTTTATTCTTTTTTAGTTATTATATGCCCATAAAATCTAATAAAAGAGAGTCCATGAGTATCTTAGAACAAAAAACATTTCTTAGTTCAATACACCCTTTTGAACGTTTAAATAAAGTTGAATTAGAGAATATTGCTAGTAATATTGATATTGTTTATTTTAAAAAAGATGAAATTATTCAAAAAAATTCACAAGAACCTACTCATTTGTATTTTGTATTAAAAGGTTTAGTACAAGAAAAAGATGAAGATGAAGTTCTTTCAATTTTCACAAAAAATGAAATATTTGATCCTGTTTCATTAATTGAAAACTATTCTAAACATACTTTTGTAACATCAGAAGAGACTATTTGTTATGCACTTCCTAGAGAAATATTTATTAAAGTATTACATAGTAATAAAGATTTAGAGAGCTATTTTTTCCAAACAATTTCTCAAAAACTTAATAATAATATCCATAATGAAAAAAACAAAGAAATGGCAAATATTATGATTGCAAAAGTTAAAGATGCAAAAATTCATAAAGCCGTAATAATTGATACTAATAAAACTATTTTTGAAGCTGTAAAAGTAATTAAAAAAGAGAAAGTGCCTACTTTACTTTTAAAAGATGAAAGTGGAGAAATTTATATTGTAACTGATTCTGATTTTAGAGAAAAAGTTATTTTAAATAGAATGAGTTTTGATGAAAAAGTTGTAAAAATTGCTTCAACGGGTCTTTTATGTATTAATGAAAATGATTTTTTATTTAATGCACAACTTGTAATGGCAAAACATGGACTAAAAAGAGTTATTGTAAAAAATGATTCAGATGAAATAGTTGGAATTTTAGATCAAATATCTTTATCATCATTTTTTGCTACAAATATTTTTTCAGTTTCAAATGAAATTGTTCAAGCAGAAACAGTAGAAGAGCTAAAAAGTGCAGCTCATTCATTTATTAAAATAATTAAATCTTTAAATGCTAAGGGTGTAAAAATTGAATTTATTTCTAAGTTAATTAGTCAATTAAATAATAAACTTTTAGATAAATTATATAAGATTTTAGCACCTGAAGAGTTAAAAGACAAATCTTGTTTAGTTGTAATGGGAAGTGAAGGTAGAGGTGAACAGATATTAAAAACTGATCAAGATAATGCCCTTATTCTTTCTGATGACTGTACTATATCTGATGAAAAACTAAAAGAATTCACACATAATTTTACAGAGACATTAGTTGATTTTGGTTTTCCTAGATGTGATGGAAATATAATGTTATCAAATCCATATTGGTGTAAAAAACAATCAGACTTTAAAGAACAGATTTATAAATGGGTTCATGAACCAATCCCTGATAACTTAATGAATACTGCAATTTTCTATGATGCTGTTTGTGTTTCAGGAGAAAAAGATTTAATTATAGAATTAAAAGAGTATTTGTTTAGAACAGGTGGAAATACACAAACATTTAATGCACAATTTGCAAAAGTAATAACAAACTTTGATGTACCACTTGGATTTTTTGATGGATTTGTTTTTGATAGTAGTGATAAAAATCATAAAAATGAAATTGATATTAAAAAAGGTGGAATTTTTATTTTAGTACAAGGAATAAGGTCTCTTTCTTTAGAAAAACATGTTTTAAACACAAATACAATAAAAAGAATTAAAACACTAACAGAAATGGGAAGTTTTGATGCTGAATTTTCAGAAGAATTAATTATGTCATTTAACTTTTTATCAGCAATAAAACTTAAATCAAATCTAGATAAATTAGATAAAAAAATTGAAATTGATAACTATATAAATCCTGATAATTTAAATACAATGGAAAAAGATTTATTAAAAGATTCATTTAAAATCATTAATAAGTTAAAGAAAAAATTAGAATACCACTTTAAGTTAAGTTATGTTTAGAAGTATAAATAATTATTTTAATAAAAAGAAATTAAAAGATCAAAAGTATTCATATCTTTTTGATAAGTCACATAAAAATGAATATGTTTGTTTTGATTGTGAGACAACAGGATTAAACCCAAAAAGTGACGATATTATATCAATTGGTGCTGTAATTATTAAAGATAATGTTGTAGTTTCAAGTAAAAAATTTGTTAAATTTATTAAACCAAAAACTAAACTACAAATTGATGCAATTAAAATTCATCATATAAGAGAGTGTGATTTAGAAGAAGCAGAAGATATAAATGACGTAATAGAAGAGTTCTTAGAATTTATTGGAAATAGAACTTTAGTTGGTTACTTCTTAGAATTTGATGTTGCGATGATAAATAAATATTTAAAACCAAAACTTGGCATTAAATTACCAAATAAAATTCTTGAAGTTTCAGCAATATATTATGATTGGAAAATTGATATGATTCCTCAGGCAAATATTGATTTACGATTTGACACAATTATGAAAGAAATGCAAATTCCGGTAATGGGTAAACATGATGCATATAATGATG
>NZ_JBGUES010000082.1:0-9591 GCF_041821165.1 Poseidonibacter sp.
TCAGCAGTCTTCTTAAGATTAGCCTTATTGATTGTTTTAATATGCTTCATTTAAAAGTCCTCCAAACAAAATAAATTTTACAATAATAAATTATATATAAATATTTATGATGAAACTCAAAAGAATAGCTTATTAGCTAACGATACTATTTCTTTAAGTTTGATTTTTGAACCTTATAATTGGATTATAACAACAAATATTCATGATGAAAATTATGAAAATGAAGTTAAAAACAGAATCTTAAAATATATAAATACTATTAAATACTCTACAAATGGTTATGTATTTGTTGTTGATTATGATGGAGTATATTTATCTCATGTTAAAAAATCATATATAGGTAAAAATAGAATAAATTTAAAAGATAAAAACGGTTTTATGATTACACAAGAGATTATTAAAACTGCTAAAAACAATGAAGGTTTTATTCGTTATGTTGGAACTATAAAACCAGATACAAATTTACCTGCTCCTAAAATAACTTTTATAAAAGGATTTAATGATTGGAACTGGGCAATTGCAACTGGTTTTTATGATGATGAACTTGATAAACAAATAAAAGAAAAATCAGACTATCTAAAAAAAGAAAAAAAAAGAGATATTGTTAATTTATTTATTATAAGTATTGTTTTTACTATTATATTTTTGATTATTTCTATTTATTTAGCAAAAATCTTAGAAAAATATCTTATAAGATATAGAAGAGAAGTATTAAGACATATTAATAAAAATAGAGAAAAAGATAGTATGTTAGCACAACAATCAAAAATGGCTGCAATGGGTGAAATGATTGAAAACATTGCACATCAATGGAGACAACCTTTAAATCTAATTAGTATTTCATCAACTGGTATGAAACTTAAAAAAGAGCATGATATATTAAGTAATGAAGAGTTTAATGAAGGTATGGATCAAATTACAAGGTCATCAAACTATTTATCTCAAACTATTGATGATTTTAGGGAGTTCTTTAGTCCAAATAAGAAAAAGGTTTTATTTAATATAAAAGACACATTTGAAAAAACTTTTGAACTTCTTGATGCTCAATTATTGGCTAAAGATATTGTTTTAATAAAAGATATTGATGAGGTTGAAATATACTCTTATGAAAATGAACTTATTCAAGTAATAATAAATTTAATTAATAATTCAAAAGATGAATTAGTAAAATATGAAAATATAAAAAGAATGATTTTTATAAGTGCTAAAGCAAATTCAAGAACTGTAACTATAAATATAAAAGATAATGCAGGTGGAATAGATGAAAGTATTATAAATAGAATTTTTGAACCATATTTTACAACAAAACATAAAAGTCAAGGTACGGGAATAGGACTTTATATGTCAAGAGAAATAATTGTAAAACATATGAAAGGTAATTTAGAAGTTTCAAATAGTAAATATATATATCAAAATGTATCATATAAAGGAGCATCTTTTGATATTAAACTTAGTTTGAAAAAATTAGACTAAGTTTTATTTAGAAGGATTTATTTTAATGTTTAATAATATAAAAATATCTTATAAAAACTCTACATCTATATAATCAAATATAAAAATTTAAATAAAATTGGATATAATCCCTGACTATGAAAAAGAACAATATAATATTAATAGGTTTTATGGGTGTTGGCAAGGGTACAATTGCAAGAGGATTAATTAAAAAATCTGATATGTTTGCAATAGATACTGATGATCTAATTGAAAGTATGGAAAACCGAAAAATAAAAAAAATTTTTGAACTTGAAGGTGAACCATATTTTAGAAATTTAGAAAAAAAGACTGCTATTTGGTTAGAAAATAGTGTTTCTAATACAATAATTTCAACTGGTGGCGGATTTTATAAACAAGAAAATTTAAATAAAATTGGTAAAGTTATTTATTTGAAATCTTCATTTCAAGGCATATTAGATAGGATAAATGAATGTCCTAATGCTGATAAAAAACTTAAAAAAAGACCACTTTTACAAAACATGGAAGAAGCAATAAAACTTTTTGATTCAAGAGTAAGTGACTATGAAAAAGTTGCAGATATTATTGTTGATGTTGAGAAAAAAGATTTAGAAAAAATAGTAGATGAGATTTTAGGGAAGATTTAAATGAAAATAATTAATACAAAAGATGTAAATTTCAAAAATGATTTTGATGATATTTTAGCAAGAGCTAAAAGTGATATCAAAGGTGTTTCTTCAATTGTTATGAATATTATTGATGAAATTGTTGAAGAAGGAAATGTTGCTTTAAAAAAACATATATCAAAGTTTGATAATTGGGAAGTTAATAGTGATGATGATTTAATGATTTGTCCTAAGCAAATGCAAAAAGCCTATGAAAACATTGATGAAAACTTAAGAAACGCTCTTCACACTGCATATGATAGAATCAAAAAATATCATGAAAAACAACTTCCAAAATCTTGGATTGATTTTGAATCAAATGGAACTATTTTAGGTCAAAAAGTTTCACCTGTTGATAGAGCTGGTTTATACATTCCAGGTGGAAAAGCTGCATATCCAAGTTCACTATTAATGAATGCAATTCCAGCAATTGTTGCAGGAGTTGAAGAAATAGTTGTATGTACTCCAACACCTGATAATGAAGTAAATGAATTATTATTAGCAGCTTGTCATTTATGTGGTATTAAAAAAGCTTATAAAGTAGGTGGAGCTTCTGCAATTGCTGCAATGGCTTATGGAACACAAACTATTCCTAAAGTTGATGTAATTACAGGTCCAGGTAATATTTTTGTAGCAACTGCTAAAAAGTTAGTATTTGGTGAAGTAAATATTGATATGATTGCAGGTCCTTCTGAAATTGGAATTTTAGCAGATTCAAGTGCTAAACCTAAGTACTTAGCAATTGATTTATTATCACAAGCTGAACATGATGAAATGGCAAGTTCTATTATGATTACAACTGATGAAGAAGTTGCAAAACAAACATCAATTGAAGTAGAAAATTATTTAAAAACTTTAGAGAGAGAAACAATAGCAAGAACTTCTATTGAAAATAGAGGTGTAATTATTGTAGCTTCAAGTATGGAAGAAGCAATAGATTTAATGAATATTATTGCTCCTGAACACTTAGAAGTTATGACACAAAATGCTTTTGAATTATTACCATATATTAAACATGCAGGTGCAATTTTCTTAGGTGAAAATACTCCTGAACCAATTGGTGATTATATAGCAGGTCCAAATCATACTTTACCTACAGGAAGTACGGCTAAGTTTTATAGCCCATTAAATGTAGAAAACTTTATGAAAAAAAGTTCAATTATTAATTTCTCAAAAAATGCAATAAATGAATTAGGTGAGGCTTGTGCTTTACTTGCAGATACAGAAGGTCTAACAGCTCATGCAAAATCTGTAAGAGTTAGATTAGAAGATTAAAAAAATAAAAAGAAACTAAGGAAAAACAATGTCAGTATTTAATGATTGGTTAAGCGAAGATGAAGACGATATTTTTATGGGAAGCCCTAAATCAAAATTTTTTGATGTAAGTAGAGAAGCTTCTCAAGATATCGTAGAAGAAGAAATTGATAAAATTATTGAAAAAGTTGCAGTTCTTGAGATGTTATTATCAGAAGGAAAAGATGAAAACTTTGATATTAATACTGTAATTAAACAATATCTTTTTGATAATGAAGAAAAAGTAAATGCAGTAAAAAAAGGTCTTTACGTTGAATTTACTGGTGAGATTATTTGTAGATTAGATTCATAAGGCAAAAAGTGGAAGAGTTAGTATTAGTTAAAAATAAAATTAAAGAGTTTGTTGTTGAGTGTGATGATGCAAAAAGTTTAGAATTATTGGATAAATTAGCAACGGGAAAGATGTTAAGATCTAAATTAATTTTAAAAATTGCAGGTGAAAGCCATGAGAGTATAAAACTGTGTGCAATTGTAGAAATGATTCATGCAGCCTCACTTTTACATGATGATGTAATTGATGAAGCCCATACAAGAAGGGGTAGTCCTTCTGTAAATGCTTTATATGATAATAAAACATCTATTATGTTTGGAGATATTTTATACTCAAAAGCATTTACTGAATTAACTCAAATGGATAAACAAATAGCTTATACTGTCTCTTCTGCTGTTACAAAACTAAGTATAGGTGAGATGTTAGATGTTGATTTAACAAATACATTTAATACATCTTATGATAAATACTTTGATATGATTTACAAAAAAACTGCTTCACTAATTGAAGCTTCTGCTAAAGCAGCAGCTCTTTTATGTGGTAAAGATGAAGATAAATATGCTTTATATGGTAAAAATTTAGGTCTTGCATTTCAAATGGTTGATGATATCTTAGATATTACTCAAGACTCAAAAACACTTGGAAAACCTGCAATGTTAGATTTTGTTGAAGGTAAAGTTACTATTCCATATTTATTATTACATGAAAGAGTTGAAGATAAATCAAAACTTGAATCTTTATATAAAAAACAATTAACAGAAGAAGAAAGTATTTGGATTAAAGAACAAATGACAAATACTAAAGCTTTAGAAGATTCAATCTTACAAGCTAAAAAAATCGGAAATGAAGCAATAGATGCTGTAAAAGATGAAGAAAATAGCGAAATATTAACATTTATTATGAAAGCAATGATTGAAAGAGAGTTTTAGATGAGTTATTTGATAATTAGTTTTTCTCATAAGAATACAGATATTGAAATGAGAGAAAAACTTGCTTTTGGAAGTGATGAAGTAAAAGATAGATTTTTAAGAGCAATCTTATCAAATGAAGTAACAAAAGAGGCAGTATTATTATCAACATGTAATAGGGTTGAGATAATTACTCGTTCTTTAAATATTAAACTTAGTGCAAAACATATAATTGAAACTTTAGCATCATACTCTTCTTTAGATTATGATGTTTTATATGAAAGAGCTGATATTTATGATAATGATGGAGCTGTTCATCATCTATTTTCAGTTGCTTCTGCACTTGACTCTTTAGTTCTTGGTGAAACTCAAATTGTTGGACAATTAAAAGATGCTTTTAGATTTGCACAAGCAAGAGAACACTGCGGAACAAAAATCACTAGAATTATGACTTATGCATTTAAATGTGCTGCAAATGTAAGAACAGCAACATCACTTGGAACTGGTTCTGTTTCTGTTGCCTCAACAGCAGTTGCTAAAGCAAAATCAATTATTAAAGATACAAAAGGTGTAAAAGCACTTGTTATTGGTGCAGGTGAAATGAGTGAACTTACAATAAAACACTTGATTTCATCTGGATTTGATGTGATTTTAACAAGTAGAGATATTTCAAAAGCTAGAAACCTAGCAAAAACTTTTGATGTGCAAATTGATGTTCAACCTTATGAAAATCTTAGTAATTTATTATCAGAAGTACCTGTAATGATTACAGCAACATCAGCACCTTATCCAATTATTACAGAAGAAAATACTTCTTATACTCTATTTAGTAGATATTGGTTTGATATTGCAGTTCCAAGAGATATTGATGATATTTCAATGGCTGGTTTAAATATCTATTCAGTAGATGATTTACAAGATATAGTAAATGAAAATATGAGTTTAAGAGCAGAACAAGCAAAAACTGCCTATTCAATAGTAAGTAAAATGTCAGCAGAATTTTTTGATTGGTTAAAAACATTAGATATAGAACCTATTGTAAAAGATCTTTATACAAAAGGTGATGATGTAATTGATAAAAAAGTTAAAAATGCAATAAAAAAAGGTTTTATAAGAAGTGAAGATGAAGAAAATATTAGAAAACTTTGTCAAACAATTTTAACAGAATACTTACATAAACCATCAAAACAATTAAAAGATATTTCAAAAAATATGGAATGTGATATTGTAATTGGAACAATTCAAAATATGTTTGGAAATAAAGAAGATGAAGATTTTTCAGATAAATATAAATGCGAACATCTAATAAAAAATTTAAAATAGGAAAAAAGTAATGAAATTTAGTAACATGTTTATGCCAACAACTAAAGAAGCTCCAAAGGATGCAACTTTACCATCACATCAATATTTAGTAAGAGGTGGTTTTGTAAATCAAGTTGGTGCTGGAATTTATAACTTTATGCCATTAGGTAAAATAGTTCTTGATAAAATTAGAGCTATTGTAAAAGAAGAAATGGATAATGCAGGTGCAAATGAAGTTCAATTAGGTTTTGTAACGCCAACTTCTTTATGGGAAGAATCAGGTAGAGCTAATACTATGGGTAATGAACTTTTAAAATTTAAAGATAGAAAAGGTACATCTTTTGTACTTTCACCTACAAATGAAGAAGCAGTTGTAGATTTAGTAAAAAATAGAGTTACATCATATAGAGATTTACCTGTAAATTTATATCAAATAAATACAAAATTTAGAGATGAAGCAAGACCTAGATTTGGTCTTATGAGAGGTAGAGAGTTCTTAATGAAAGATGCTTACTCTTTTCACTCTTCAACTGAAGACTTAATAAGAGAATTTAATCTTATGGAAGAAACTTATAAAAAAGTGTATACAAGATTAGGTTTAGAATTTAGAGTAGTTGAAGCAGATTCAGGTGCTATTGGTGGAAGTGGTTCAAAAGAGTTTATGGTATTAGCAGATTCAGGTGAAGATACAATTGTTGTTTGTCCTGAGTGTGAATATGGTGCTAATATTGAAGCAGCTATTAGAAAACCAAGACATTTTACAGCATGGTTTGAAAATACAAATACACCTGCAACTGCTGAAAAGGTTTTAACAAGAGATTTAAAAACTATTGATGATGTTGCAAACTTCTTAAGTATAGCAAAAGCACAAACAATAAAAGCTGTTATTAAAAAAGCAGTTTTTGAAGAACAAACACAAGTTGTTGTATTCTTTATAAGAGGTGATGATGAACTTGAAGAAACAAAAGCTTGTAATGCAGTTAATGCTTTAGAATTAGCAGATATTAGTGAAGAAGAGATTAAAGAAGCTGGATTAACAGCAGGTTATTGTGGACCATTTAATTTACCTGAAAATATTAAATTTGTAGTAGATTCTGAAATTGAAAATGAAATTGGATTAGCTTGTGGAGCTAATGAAGAGCATTACCATTTAATTAATACTGATTTATCTTCATTAAAAGATGTTCATTATACTGATTTAGTTGCTGTTCAAGAAGGTGATAACTGTTCTTGTTGTGATGGAAAATTAGCTTATACAAAAGGTATTGAAGCTGGACATATTTTCCAATTAGGTACAAAATATTCAGAAGCCTTAGATGCAAAATTCTTAGATGAAAATGGAAAAGCACAACCATTTATTATGGGATGTTATGGAATTGGAGTTTCAAGATTAGTTGCAGCTGTAATTGAGCAAAATCATGATGAAAAAGGTTGTTTATGGACTAAAGCAACTGCACCATTTATGGTTGATGTAATTGTTTCAAGTGCTAAAAAAGAAGATGAGTTAAACGCAGGATTAGAAGTTTATGAAAATCTTAAAAAAGCAGGTGTTGAAACTATTATTGATGATAGAACAAAAGAAAGATTTGGTTTTAAAATGGGTGATTTTGAACTTATTGGTTTCCCTTATGCTGTTGTAATTGGTAAAAAATTACAAGATGGATTAGTTGAAATTATTGATAGAAAAACATCAGAAAAAACTGAAGTTAAAATTGAAGATGTAACTTCAACAATTTTAGAATTAATTAAATAAGGAAAGTTTTATGGAACAAATCATTGAAAATAAAATAAATAAAATTTCAGATAGTTTTACTACTTATCTTCCTGATAATATTGTTGAAATTGTTGGAGGATATGCCTTTTCTTTAATTATGGCAATAGTGATTTTTCTTGTAGGAAAGTGGTTAGCTAAGAAACTTACAAGACTATTAACTACTGTTCTACGAAAAGTAAAAGGTATGGATGAAACTCTTATTAGATTTTTAGTAAATATTGTTTATTACATTTTAATGATTGTTGTTCTATTAACTTCTTTATCAGAACTTGGCGTTGAAACAACATCGTTTTTAGCTATCTTAGGGGCTGCTGGTTTAGCTATTGGTCTTGCTTTAAAAGATTCATTAGGTAACTTTGCTTCAGGTGTTATGATAATACTATTTAAACCATTTAAAGTAGGTGATGTTGTAACTGCTGCTGGAGTTACAGGAACTGTAAATGAAGTAGGAATTTTTAATTCAATTTTTACAACACCTGATAATCAAAAAATCATTATCCCAAATGGTGCAATTACAGGTGGTTCTATTATTAATATCAATGCAAATCCTATTAGAAGAGTAGATTTACTTGTAGGTATTGGATATGATGATGATATTAAAAAAGCTAAAGATGTTTTACATACAATAGTTAGTTCTCATGAAAAAGTTTTAGTAGATAATGGAATCACAATTGCTGTTTCAGAACTTGCTGATTCTTCTGTTAACTTCGTAGTTAGAGCTTGGGTTAATACACCTGATTATTGGGCTGTAAAATTTGATTTAACAGAACAAGTAAAACTTACATTTGATAAAGAAGGTATTTCAATTCCTTATCCTCAAAGAGATATTCATCACTATAACAAAGATTAAAATACCAAAGGTATTAGAAACAATATTATATGATTTACAAGAAATAGGAGCAAAACCTATTCTTGTAGGTGGATGTATTAGAGACCACTTTTTAAATATTACTTGCAAAGATTATGATGTAGAAATCTTTGAACTAAACTCACTTGAAAAAATTCAAAAATCATTAGAAAAATATGGAAATGTTAAACTAGTAGGTAAGTCATTTGGTGTTTTAACTTTAAAAGTTGATTCATATGATTTTGATTTTGCACTTGCACGAACTGAAAAAAAGGTTGGGCTAGGTCATCAAGATTTTAAAGTAACAACAAATGCAAATTTAAGCTATAAAGAAGCCGCTCTAAGACGTGATTTTACAATTAACTCAATAGGATATGATTTTTTTAAAGATGAGTTCTTAGACCCTTTTAATGGTATAGAAGATTTAAAAAATAAAGTCATAAAACATATAAATGATGATACGTTTATTGAAGATGCCCTAAGAGTTTATAGAGCAGTTCAATTTGCTTCAAGATTTGAGTTTGCAATAAATAAAAAAACTATTGATTTATGTCAAAAAATGGTTTTAAATGATGATTTAAAATATTTAGCAAAAGAAAGAATTTTTGAAGAGTTTAAAAAACTATTTTTAAAGTCAAATAAACCATCACTTGCTTTTGAACTTCTAAGAGAA
The DNA here is from genome assembly GCF_041821165.1 of Poseidonibacter sp. Lineage (NCBI taxonomy): Bacteria > Pseudomonadati > Campylobacterota > Epsilonproteobacteria > Campylobacterales > Arcobacteraceae > Poseidonibacter > Poseidonibacter sp. The sequence continues at coordinate 9,207 of NZ_JBGUES010000082.1, forward strand.
CTTGGAGTTTTAAAATACTTTCCAGAATTACAAGCATTAATTTCTTGTCCTCAAGATAAAGAGTATCATCCAGAAGGTGATGTTTGGATTCATACTTTAATGACTTTAGATGAAATGGCAAAGATTATAAAAAAAGAGAATATTCAAGATGAATATAGAGTTTTATATCTATTTTATGCAATTCTTTGTCATGATTTAGGAAAACCTTTTTGCACAGAAATTATAAAAAATAGAGTTACTTCATATAAACATGAAAGTTTAGGAATTGAACCCACAAAAAGTTTTTTATCAAGACTTACAAATGAAAAAAAGTTTATTGAGACTATTTTACCACTTGTTAAAAATCACCCAGCTCCATTTCAATTATATTTAGATAAATCATCAT
>NZ_JBGUES010000083.1:0-9513 GCF_041821165.1 Poseidonibacter sp.
CTATTATTGTATATATTTTATTTATTTGGGTAAAGTTTCTTAACAAATCAATTAAATAAGTTTTCTATCACAAGCATTAAAAAATTAAAACTAAAATGGCAAACCAAATAGAAGACCTATTCCAGATAAACCAATACCCGCTTTACTTATTGGATTTAAAGTTTCAAGAATAACTTCAGATGAAACTTCATTACTAATTTCAGAATTTATTAATTCATCTTTTTCTACTAACGTTGATATTGTTGATGTAGAAACACTTTCTAATACTGAAGTTTTAGTATAATCAACTGACTTTTTTAAAGAGTGATACTTTTCAATATTATTATTTTTAATAAACTTTTCTTTAACAATATATCCATTTCCACTAGGATTTCTAGTAATTATTACGCCTATATTTTCGTTTGCATAAGATTGTGCTTCTACTGCAGTTTTAAAAGTAATACATTTTTTATTTTCAAAATGATCCATTTATAACCTTAACTAATAAAATAAGTTTTAATCATACTAAATTCTTAATTTGTTTTATATTAATACAATTAAGAAAAGTATAAAAGTTTTATGGAAGTTAAAAAAAGTTCTTAAATTTCAAATAAAGCTGTATATTTTAGCTTTAGACAAGGAAGATAAGAAAATCAACGACTGAGCATACAAAAGGTATGTGATTGAGTTGATTTTCTTATTTGACGCAGTATCAAGTTAAAAGATACTGCTTTATTTTATTCCCACTCGATTGTTGCTGGTGGTTTTGAAGATATATCATAAACAACTCTGTTGATTCCATCAACTTCGTTAATGATTCTTCTTGAAATTGTTTCTAAGATATCATGAGGGATATGTGCAAAAGTTGCAGTCATTCCATCTGTCGCTTCTACGATTCTTACACAAACAGTGTTGTCATAAGTTCTATTATCACCCATAACTCCTACAGATTTTACGTTTAGTAATACTGTAAATGCTTGCCATGTTTTATCATAGTAACCAGTTGATCTTAATACGTCTAACATAATAGTATCAGCTTCTCTTAATATCTCTAAATCAGGAGAATTAACATCACCCATAATTCTAATAGCAAGACCTGGTCCAGGGAAAGGATGTCTTCCAATCATATCTCTTGGAAGTCCAAGTTCTAATCCTAAAAGTCTTACTTCATCTTTAAAGATTTCTCTTAATGGTTCAATTAATTCAAATGTCATCCAGTCAGGAAGACCACCAACATTATGGTGTGATTTAATAGTTTTTGAAGGTCCTTTTACAGATACTGATTCAATAACATCTGTATAAAGTGTACCTTGAGCTAAGAATTCAATACCATCATGTTTTTTTGCTTCTTCATCAAATACTTGAATAAAAGTTTCACCGATGATTTTTCTTTTTGTTTCTGGATCTGTTACACCTTCAAGTTTTGTTAAAAACTGCTCAGTAGCATCAACAGTAATTAAAGGAACACCACGAGAAGCAAACATAGCTTCAACTTGTTCTCTTTCATTTGCTCTTAAAAGTCCATTATCAACAAATACTGGGATTAATTGGTCACCGATTGCTTCTGCAAGTAAAGTAGCAACAACTGAAGAATCAACTCCACCTGAAACACCACATAATACTTTTTTATCACCAACTTGTTCTTTAATTTTTGCAATTTGTTCTTTAGCAAAAGAACCCATATTCCAAGTTGATTCACAATCACAAATGTGTTTTGCAAAGTTTTTAAGAAGTTTTGCACCTTCATCTGAATGATAAACTTCTGGATGGAATTGGAATGCATATACATTTCTATGAGTATCAGCAATTGCAGCAAAAGGTGAATTTTCACTTGTTGCGATTTTTTCAAAACCAGCTGGAATTTTTTCTACTCTATCTCCATGAGACATCCATACAATTTGACCATCAGTTGTATCTTTGAAAATTGCATTTTCTTTTTCAAAATTTAATTTTGCTTTTCCATATTCATGATGATCTGCTGGTATTACAGAACCACCAAAATGTTGTGAAATAAGTTGCATACCATAACAAATTCCAAGAATTGGAAGTCCTAATTCAAAGATTGTTCCATCTGGGTGATATGAATCTTCTGCATAAACAGAAGCTGGTCCACCTGAAAGAATAATTCCTTTTGGAGTTCTTGCCATAATATCTTCGATACTTTCAGAATAAGGTACGATTTCTGAGTACACTCCTGATTCTCTAAGTTTTCTAGCAATAATTTGTGTATATTGACTACCAAAATCTAAAACTACTATTGGTACATGTTTCATAATTTAATATCCTTGTGATTTAAATAAATCATTAATTAAGAACGGATTATATCTAAAGAGTTGTAAAAATTTAGTTAAATGAGATTAAGTCTTAGATTCTTCTTTTTCTTGAAGATTAGTTTTCCCACATTTTGGGCAAGGATTGCCTTTATTTGAGTAGCAAGAGTAACAAAATCTTGATTCACAACCCTCACATGTATGTTTGCAATGTTTACAAACAAAAGTACGTTGTCTTTTAACTTTTTTCTTTTTTTTAGAAAATAACCATTCGAACATTTAAAACCTTTATAAATAAAAAAAGCTACCAAGATAAAATCTTGATAGCTTTTATAACTTTGAAAAAAGACTAGTGTCCAATTCCAAGCATTTGATATTGAATATACCAAACTGTAATAGATACTACATATCCAATTAAAATTGTCCATGCATATTTCATATGCGCACCAAATGTATAGATACCATGTAATTTACCCATAACACCTACACCAGCTGCTGAACCAAATGAAATTAAAGAACCACCAACACCAGCTGTTAAAGTAACTAACATCCATTGGTCAAGTCCCATTTCTGGAGAAGCTTTTAGTACAGCTGACATAACAGGAACGTTATCAACGATTGCAGATAAGAACCCTACTCCAATATTTGACCATGTTGGCCCTAATACAGAAGGATCATAAACAACTGCTGCTAATGCTAACCATCCAATAAAGTATAATGCACCAACTGCTGCTAAAATACCAAAGAAGAACATTAAAGTATTGTTTTCAATTTTTGCCATTGAGTGAAAAATATTAAAATGATCTACACCATATTTTCTTTTTAAAGAGTATGAATAGATTTTTAATAAAGATAAACCGAACATCATTCCCCACATTGCAGGTAAATGTAATACTTGATGTGACATAACTGCACAGAAGATTGTAAATACACCTAAGAACATTACAACTTTTGCACCTTCTGACATAACAGGTTTTACTTCTTTTGTTGCATCAAATTCTGGTACTTCATTTGGAACAAATCTAGCTAAAATTACTGCTGTAACTAAGTAACCTAAAATAGAAGCTGGGAATAAGAATAAGAAATCAGTAAATGAACCCTTACCTGCTGTCCAAGCCATTAATGTTGTAATATCACCAAATGGAGACCACGCACCCCCAGCATTAGCTGCAACAACAATGTTTATAGCACCAGGAACTAAGAAATCTTTTCTAGTTTTTTCAATAGTAATTAAAACAGTTGAAAGAATAAGAGCAGTCGTTAAGTTATCCGCAATTGGAGAGATAAAGAATGCTAATATACCTGTTACCCAGAATAATTTTCTATATGTATAACCCTTTGAAACAAGACTATATTTTAAACTATCAAATACATTCATATGTATTAATGATTCAATATATGTCATTGCTACAAATAAGAAAAAGAATATTTCAGCAATTTCTAATATTAAATGTTGTGCTTGAGTATGAACTAAGTTCATATCTAAACTATTTAGTGAGTAATAAATAGCTACTAACATAAACATAAATGTACCAATAAATAAAGCTGGTTTTGCTTTGTCAATTAAATATTTTTCTTCAGCAGCTACAAAGTAGTACCCAATTACAAAAATAAATAAGGTTGCAAATCCTACCCAAGTCATTGTTAAATCAGGAATTGCACCTGCGCTAGCTCCTACACTAGCAAATAATGATAATGAACTTATAAGTAAAGTCACTAAAATTTTTAACATTAATTCTCCTTAATATAATGTGCCCCAAGTGACTTTTCACGTTTTAGAGCTGATTTTAAAATTGATTTTGCCGTAAGTAGCCTTAAATATAATAATCTTCCAACATCCTCTTTCAAGTAGTCTTCTATTTGATTTAATGCTTTTTCTAAGTCAGAAGTTGTTCTAACTATAGAAACAGCTTCCCACATTATTTTACGTAATCTGTTTTTGATTTGCTTATCAATTTTTTTATTTCTAACATAAGATGATATATTATTAGAATAATTTTCATATGATATTTTAAAATTATTTGATAAAGAATCTTCAACTGCTACTTCTGAGAACACTAATCCTTCTAAAAGAGAATTAGATGCAAGTCTATTTGCCCCATGAACACCAGTACAAGCTGATTCTCCAATGGCATATAAGTTTTTCATTCCCTTTACTTTTGCATCAATTGATGTTTCTATTCCACCCATTGCATAATGAAATGCAGGTGAAATTGGAACTTTTTCAAAAGGTAAATCATAACCTAGGTCTTTTAAATTTGCATAAATATTTGGGAATCTTTTTTTAAACCATGTTTTTTCAAACATATTTAAATCTAAAAATATTCCATATCCCGTTTTTTTATTGTAATCAAATACAGACCTGCTTACAACATCTCTTGGTGCTAATTCTCCATCTTTGTGATAATCAAATAAAAATCTATAACCATTTTCATCAACAATATGAGCACCCTCTCCTCTTAAAGCTTCTGATAAAAGAGGCTTTCTTGCAAAGTGTGTACCTTTTACTACTGTTGGATGAAATTGCATCATTTCCATATCTTTTAAAGCTAAACCTTTTTCACAAATAATACCTTGAACTTCACCTGCAATTGCAGTTGAATTTGTATGGTATCTATAAATAGAGCCTACTCCACCACTTGCAATAATAGTATTATGAGCATAAACTACTCTTTGTTCAGTTTCTGAAGTAAAAAATTGTACACCATAACAAATATCATCTTTAATTAATAAGTCATTTACAACGGCATTTGTAACGATTTCATGTTCACACTGTTCTAATAAAAAAACATGTAGCATTCTTCCTGTTGCATCACCATCTGCATGTAGAATCCTGCTTCTACTGTGCGCTGCTTCTTTTGTAAATGCAAGTTTGCCTTGATTATTTAAATCAAACTGTAAACCAATATCAATTAAATTTGTTATAGTTTTAAGAGATTTTTTACTAAGTAGTTCTACTGCATCTTTATCGTTATAAAATGCACCAGCTGTAAGAGTATCCTCAATATGAACAGGTATATCTGAATCATCAACAGCTGTTGCAATTCCACCTTGAGCCCAAAAAGTATTACAATCCCATGGAGATTTTTTACATAATACTAAAACCTTTTTATCTTTTGGAATAAGTCTTGCTGCATTTAAACCTGCAATTCCTGTTCCAATAATTACATAATCATAAACCATTATTCTGAAACTTTTGCAGAATTTTGATTTTGTGTAGTTTTTTCTGATACATAAATTGGATCACCTTTATAACCACAACCATTAAATGATAATATAAAACCTGCTATAATTAGCGAATGAAAAAAATGAATGAAATAATTAGTCATATTAAAAAAAATCCTGAATTCAAGAGGATTAATACATCTTCAAAGATTGAAGATTTTGTAAATATTTTACCTTTAAAGTTAAAAAAAGGTGTTAAATTTGCTTATATAAAAAGACAAACATTATACTTTGTATTAAGCCATCCTGTTTATAAAATGGAATTTGAGTATAACAAAGCAGATATAAAATCATTATTAAAGAAATCAAAACTCGAAGATATAGGAGATATAGCTTTTTTTGTGACAAATAAGATAGAAAGAAAATCAGAAAAAATTCAATCAAAAGCACTTTATGAAGAACGTTCACATGGGATTTTTCAAAATTTAGCAAAAGATACTAAACTAAAAGAAAAATTTGAAAACATACGAGCTATTATAAAAAACTCTTAAGTAAATTTTCTCTTTGTTTATAATCTGGACAATAAGTTTCAACTAAATCCCAAAATTTTTTTGAATGGTTTTTATGTTTTATATGTGCTAGTTCATGAATAACTACATATTGAGCAACTTCAATAGGAAACTTTACTAATAGAGTATTAAAACTTAATCCATTTTTATAATTGCATGATCCCCATGTTCTTTTGTTTTTTCTATATTTAATCAAACTTGGGTATAAATTCATTATTTTAGAATATTCATGTACAATTGGCTCTATTAATCTTATTGCTTCTAAACGATAGAATTTATCAATATCTAAAATATTATAATCAGATAATTTTTTAATCTCACCTAAATATAAAAAATCGTCATTTTCAAGAGTTTTTTTACTTTTAAAACGCTGTAAGCCTTCTAAAATCCACGCTTTTTTCTTATAAATCAAATTAGTTGCATCAAATTTTGAAAAATAATAATTTGCTTTTATATGTACTGTATTTGCGTCAATTACACGTAAGTAACAATGTTTTATATTCTTTTTATTTTCTAATTTAACTATAAGAGTTTGACAATCTATATCAAGTTCAAAATTCAAAATATTCCTTAAGTATATATTTGTTATAATCGCTCATTATATCACAGATTTAATATCAAATTATACATAGGAAGTATACATATGAAAATTGCAAACAGAATGGAAAACTTATCTCCGTCGGTTACTATGGCAATTACAGCCTTAGGTAGAGAGTTAAAAGCTCAAGGGAAAGACATAATAAGCTTTAGTGCAGGTGAACCTGATTTTGATACGCCAGAGATCATTAAACAAGCGGCTATTAAAGCAATTACAGATGGTCACACAAAATACACTGCAGTAGAGGGAATTACCCAAACTAAGCAAGCAATCATTAATAAACTTAAAAAAGATCATAATTTAGAATATAATTTAGATCATATTGTTATTAGTAATGGTGCAAAACATTCATTATTTAACCTATTCCAAGTTTTAATTGAAAAAGGTGATGAAGTTATTATTCCTGCTCCTTACTGGGTTACATATCCAGAGCAAGTAAAATTTTCAGATGGAGTACCTGTATTTATTAATACTGATGATACAACTGAATTTAAAATTACACCAGAACAATTAAAAGAAGCAATTACACCTAAAACAAAAATTCTTTTATTAAACACACCTTCAAATCCAACAGGTTCTGTTTATACAAGAGAAGAATTAACTGCAATTGGTGAAGTTTTAAAAGGTACTGATATTATTGTTTTATCAGACGAAATGTATGAAAAAATCATGTACGATGGTAAGAAATTTACAGCAACTGCTGAAGTTTCACATGATATGTATTTAAGAACTGTTACTATTAATGGATTAAGTAAAGCAGTAGCAATGACAGGATGGAGATTTGGTTATTTAGCAACTCCTAAAACTGATCTTGTTAAAGCAATGATTAAATTACAAGGTCAAGTAACATCAAATGTTAATTCAATTACTCAATATGCTGCAATTCCTGCACTTGAAGGTGATGCGGATGAAACTATTGAATTAATGAGAGTGCAATTTGAAAAAAGAAAAAATATTGCTGTTGACTCTTTTAATGCAATAGAAGGATTATCTTGTTTTAATCCAGATGGAGCATTTTACTTATTTGTAAATATTCAAGAAGTTAGTTCTGATTCTATGAAGTTTTGTGCAGACTTATTAGAAGAAAAAGGTGTAGCTCTTGTTCCTGGTCTTGCATTTGGAACAGAAGGATACGTTAGATTCTCTTTTGCTACTGATTTAGAAAGTATTCAAGAAGGAATCAGAAGAATTAAAGAGTTTGTAGAAAGTAAATAATTATGACTCTACAAAAAAAAGCAACCGTAATATCATCATCGGTTGCAGCACTTCTAACATTAATTAAACTATCAATTGGAATTGCTAGTGGATCAGTTGCAGTATTAGCTTCTGCAATTGATTCAGTTCTTGATATGTTTGTATCAATATTCAACTACTTTGCAATTTCAAATTCTGAAAAACCAGCAGATAAAACTTTTAACTATGGACGAGGGAAAATAGAAGCACTCGCATCTGTAATTGAGGGTACTATTATTACCATATCAGGTCTTTTTTTACTTTATCAAGCAATAGATAAAGCAATAAGTGGAAAAATCTCTTCATATGTTGATATATCTATTTACGTAATGATTATTTCATTAACTATTACAATTCTTTTAGTTATATATTTAAATATTATTGCTAAAAAAACTAACTCAATGGTAATAAAAGCAGATGCACTACACTATAAAACAGATGTTTATAGTAATGTTGCTGTTTTAGCATCATTAATTTTAGTAAATGTTACAGGTTATGAAATCATTGATGTTGTTGTAGGTAGTGCAATTGCAATATATATTATCTATTCTGCATATGAACTTATTTTCAATGGTGTATTAGTTTTACTTGATAGATCTGTGGATGAAGAAATTGTTTCTAAAATTGAAGAAATAATTAAAAATAATGATAGAGTAAATACTTATCATCTTTTAAAAACAAGAGAAGCTGGACATCAAACATTTGTTGAAGTTCATCTAGTATTTGATTGTATTATCACACTTATGGAAGCACATAGAGCTAGTGATTCAATTGAAGCTAAAATAAAAAAAGTTGACTCAAAAAGAGACTGGATAATAAACATTCATATGGATCCATATGATGACTTTAAAATAAACGATAGATAATATTTTTCTATCTTCTTTTTGCTACTTTTTTATAACTTAAAAGGAAAATCCTATGAATTATATCAAGGTATTAGGTGCAAGTGGTAGTAAAATGAAGAACAAAGGAACGACTTCGTTCCAAGTTTCAAAAGATATTTTAGTTGATGCAGGAAATGTTCTTAATACTTTAGGTGAAAATACAGAGTTTATTAATCATGTTTTTCTAACTCATTCTCATGCTGATCATATAACTGATTTACCTTTTATTGTTGAAGGTTTTTTTGAAAAAAGAACTGAACCTTTAACAATTTATGCATCAAAAGAGACTATCGATTCTTTAAAAATGCATACTTTTAATAATGAAATCTGGCCTGACTTTTCAAAAATAAATCTTTTAAATAGTGATAAAAAATCGTTAGTTTTTAAAGAAATTAAACTTGATGAAACTATTACTATTAATAAATATGAAATAAAAGCTATTAATGCTATTCATATTCCTGGTGCATTTGGATTTGTTATTATTAAAGATGATATTGATGGATATTTAATAAGTGGAGATACTTATTTAAATGAAGTATTAGTTGAAGAAATAAATAATAACCCAAAAATAAAACTACTTATTACAGAGTGTTCATTTCCAAATAAAATGGCTAAACTTGCCTATGATAGCCAACACTTAACACCAAGTCTTTTAGCCCAAAATTTACAAAATTTAAAAAGAACTGATATTCAGATTTTTATTTATCATTTAAAACATATATATGAAGAACAAATGCAAGAGGAAATAAAAGAGCTTGATATCTTAAAATATGGTGGAAAGATTCTTGAAGAAGGTGATGTAATTCATATAAATT
>NZ_JBGUES010000084.1:0-9447 GCF_041821165.1 Poseidonibacter sp.
GAAGAAAAAATATTTATTATTGTAGGTACATTTGAGACAAATCCAAATGAAAATAAAATATCAAATAAATCACCCTTGGGAAGAGTTTTATTAGGTAAAGAGTTAAATGAAGAGTTTGAATTTACTATAAATGAAAATACTTATGAATATGAGATTTTAAAAATAGAAGAAATGGAAAATGAAAATATATGAATATTGAAGATTTAAAGCAGGTTATTTCTAAAAATTTAGAAAATACAAATGAAGAGTTTAAAAGAGTTTTTCATGGAAGAGGTAATTTTTATGAAGAGTTTAAATACCTAACAATTGATTCCATTGATAAAATTTTATTTATTGTTTTATTTGAAGAGATAGAAAAAAATATTGAAGATGAAATAATTGGATTTTTAAAAGAGTTTTTAGAAACTTCAAGACATGAATCAATAGTTTTACAAAGACGATATTTAGAAAAAGCTCCATCAGAATTAATTGTTGGGGAAATTGATGATAATTTAATAGCAATTGAGAACTCTTTAAAATACAAAATTAGTTTTACAAATAAGAATATTGGTTTTTTCCCTGATATGAAAATAGGGCATAAATTTATTGAAGATGAATCAAAAGGTAAAAGTGTTTTAAATCTATTTTCTTATACTTGCGCTTTTTCAATTGCAGCATTAAAAGGCGGGGCTAAAAAAGTTGTAAATGTTGATATGTCAAAGGGTGCTTTAACTCAAGGAAGAACAAATCATCACTTAAATAACTTTGATACTTCAAATGTACAGTTTATGCCATATAATATATTAAAATCATGGAGTAGAATTAGAAAAGCAGGGCCTTATGATATTATTGTAATTGATCCGCCATCTTTTCAAAAAGGAAGTTTTGCTGCAACTAAGGATTATGAGAAGATTGTTAAAAAACTATCACAATTAGCAAGTCCTAGATGTATGATTCTTTGTGCTTTAAATGCTCCTGAATTAGATACAAATTTTATTAAAAATATGTTTAACGAGCATGCTAGTGATTTTAAATTTATAAAAAGATTAGATAACTTAGATACTTTTCCTTCAAATAATGAAGAAAAATCTTTAAAAAATCTAGTTTTTAAAAGAGGTTAATAATGCAATTTTTTCAAAAATTATGCCCATTTTGTAAAAAAGATAATCAATGTGATGTTAAAAATGCAAAATCATGTTGGTGTATGCACATAAAAGTACCAGAAGAATTAAAACTCTTAGTCCCAAAAGAAAATAAAATGAAAACATGTATTTGTAAAAATTGTATTTTAGAATATAAAGAAAATGCAGATAAATTTAAAGAAAAGTATATCAAGGATAATCAATGAAAAGTGATGAACTTACAAAAGAAAATATAAATAAACTTGTAATAATATTTTATACAAAAGTTTTAAATAATGAGAAATTAGGACCTTTTTTTGTACAAAAATTAGGTGATGATATGAATTCAGATATTTGGCAAGAACATATCAAGTTATTAACAGAGTTTTGGTACACAATGTTAACAGGTTTAGGTAATTATAATGGACGACCATTCCCTCCTCATGCACAAATAATGGGCTTAAATAGAGAAGCTTTTGAAAAATGGCTAGAACTGTTTTTTCAATCAGTTGATAAAGTATTTGATGAAAAAATAGCAAATAAGTTTAAAGAAAGAAGTTCAATTATAGCAAGTAATTTTATGAGAAATTTACAATTATAAACAACTAAAAAATCAAATAAAGAATTTTAGAACCATTTAGCCAGAAATCTCTGAAATTCTTCATTGTCTTTATACTCATACATAGTAACATAAATTATTCCAATAAAATATAATAAATGAATATAAATAAGTCATGATGCTGTCGCAGTTATTAATAAAATTATAATTCAAAGAAATTAAATATTTGGATTATATATGATAAATGAAATAGAATCAAACAATCGACTAAAAAAAATGTTCCCATTGATAATATTTTTGTTTGGCTTATTAATCATATTTATAATATCTGTTTTTAATACAATAAAAAATGATAGAAGAGTATCTTTTATAAATACTGTAAAAAAAGAATTAGCAATTAGAGGAGATATAATAAGCTCAGATAATTTCAAAATAGCTACATCTAAAAAACTTTATAAGGTTTCAATAGATACAAGATATTTAGATTTAAATAAAAAAGAACTTTTTATTAATTTGTTTTCTATATATAGTGATATACCAATGGATAAAATATTAAGAATAATAGATAAGTCATTAAAGAAGCTTGGATATGTAGTCCTATCATATAGTATAAGTTCCAGAACAGCTAAAAATTTAAAAGAGTTAGCATTTACTTTGTTAAATCTTCAAGTTTTTATTCCTAAAGAGATAAATGGAGTTAAAAATATACATGGACTAAATATAAATGAAAGTGGAGAGAAAAGAGTTAATCCATATAAAGATACATTTACACCAGTTATTGGATATATTAGAAAGTATGAAACAGAAAATAAAAAAACAAAAGTTAAAGGTGTAAAAGGTTTAGAGAATAAATATAACTCTTTATTAAATAACTCTGAAAATGGAATTTTAAGCGGTAAAAAAGATGTATTATCTTATATAAGCTTTAATAAAAAATCTACAATGAAACAAAGAATTGATGGGGACTCTATATCTCTTAATATTCCACTAAAACTTCAAAAAAATAATGAAATGATTTTAGATATTTATAAAAAAAAGTTAAATGCAGATGAAATTATAATTTCTATTATGGAAAGTAAAACAGGAAAAATCTTATCCTTAGCTTCTTCAAATAGATTTAATCCTCAAAGAATATTACAAAAAGATATTCCTTCCTTAAATGTAAAAGCAGTAGAGTATCTGTTTGAACCTGGTTCAATTATAAAACCTATATCAATTGCATTAGCAATGGACAAAAATAGAATTAAAAAAGATGAATTGTTCTTTGCATATAATTTTAATAAAAGTACAAACAAAAAAGGAGAATATCCAAAAGGTAAATATAAAATAGGAAAACATACTATAAAAGATGATCATAGATTTAAAAAAAACTATCTAACAATTGATGATATAGTAATATATTCTTCTAATATAGGAACTTTGCAAATTGCACAAAGACTAAATGCAGTAGAGTTTTTAGAAGGTATGAATAAATTTGGTTTTTCAAAGAAAACTAAAATTGATTTGCTTTATGAAAAAACTGGAAGACTGCCAAGTCTTAAACAATTTTCAGTAGGAGAAAAAGATAATCTTGATAATGTATATAAAGCCACAGTATCTTATGGTCATGGCATGACAGCTACATTTATACAAATGCTAAAAGCTTATTCTGTATTTAATAATGATGGATTTATAGTTACTCCTAAACTTGTAAATACAAAAGATAAACAAACAAATACTTTAGAAAAAAAAGAACAAATTATATCTTATAAAACAGCAAATGAAATCAAACAACTATTAATAAAAACAGTAAATGAAGGAACAGGTAAAAGTGCAAAAATTAATGGACTAGAAATAGGTGGAAAAACCGGAACTGCTCAAATAGCAAAAAGAGGTAAATATACGAAGAGTTATATATCATCTTTTTTTGGATTTGTTAATGATGGTAATAAATCATATACAATTGGTGTTACAGTAATAAATCCAAATTCAAAAGGTAAATATTGGTACCAATATTATGCTTCATATTCTGCAGTACCAGTATTTAAAGAAATTGTTAATAATTTAGTTAAGTTGGATTATTTATATTTACTTAAATAGGTTTTAAATATTAAGACCAATTACTAATCATTATATAATTAAGCAAAAAAGAGATACTATAATCAAATGCAACACGATTATGACAAAATATTAACAAGACTTACAATAATACTATCAAAACTTTATCAAGGTGAACAACTTAAAGTAAATGATTTAGCAGAAGAGTTTAATGTTAGCAAAAGAACTATACAAAGAGATTTCAAAGAAAGACTTATTAATTTTCCAATTTTTTATGAAGATAAACAATGGCAAATGCAAAAAGGTTTTAAGATTGAGAAAAATCTATCTTTAGAAGATGCTATTACATTAGATATTTTAGAAAATTTTAGTTCAAATTTAGGTATAAAATTTCATAGTAAAACTACTAATATTCTTAATAAACTTAAAAATAGACAATACTCTCCTATATTTACAAAACTAAATATGGAAGATATTAGCACTGAATATGAAAATATGATTTCATTTGAAGATGCAATATTACAACAATATAAAATTAAAATAAATTATATTTCAAGAAATAATGAAAATATAATTGAAATCAATCCTTTAAAGATAGTAAATTTTGAAGGATTATGGTATCTAATTGCAACAGATTCTAATGATAAATTAAAAAGTTACTATATAAAAAATATAACTTTATTAGAAACTACAAATATAAAATTCCAAGTTCCAAAAAGAGTAGAATCAATTTTAGATAATGCAATTAGTATTTGGTTCGATGATAGTGAATCATTTGAAGTTGTAATGCAAATAGATAACTATGTTGCTAAATATTTTAGAAATAAACCTATTTCAAATACTCAAAAAACAATATCACAAGATGATGATAAATTAACTATTTCTATAATGGCTACAAATGATATGGAGATTATTCCTATTGTTAAAAGTTGGCTACCTTTTATAAAAGTTATTACTCCAAAAAGAATAAATGAAGCTGTTAAACAAGAAGCTAGGAAATTCTTAGAACTATAATAAATATTACTCTATTTTAAAACCCGTCACTAGCCTGTCCAAACTATCCTATAAACTTCTAATACAAATCAAAAATTGGAAGTTATAACATGATCACATTAAAAAATCTTATAAGTAATTCACAGATAAATATTAATAATAAGAACAATATGAAAGAAAGTAATATTGAATCTATTGATGAAGTTAAAATTATAAATCATAGTAATTTAGCTTACAAATTAAATATCAGTGTTTATGCACAAAAACTTATGAGTAATGAAAAAGTAGTGATCCATAATCCTGAAGTATTAACTTATACTAAGAATTTAGATTTGATAAATAAATTAAAATAAAAAGGCTAATTATGTTAACAAACAATTTAATGCATATTAATTCATATAATATAGGAATTAAAAATTCTACGAATGATTATCAAAGATTATATATAAATGACTTAGTAGGTAAAAAATTAACAAAAGGTTTCGCAAAAGTACAATTAGTTAATTATATTTATTGTAAATATACAAACAAAAATGAATTTATGGACCATATTGAAGAAAATTATAATTTCTTTATAACAAGTAATAATGGAGGTATTATTGTAGAGAATGATTATATTATTGATATAGCAGTTACATCAGAGAATAGTTCATTTGTAACTTATTATGTATCTATCTTATCAATAAGTAAAGCAGAATGTCAAAATAAATTGAATAATTTAGTATTTGGTTTAAAAGATTTTCTAGATGTATCCAATAAAGTATCTTATGAAACAATTCAATATAGAGATAACCAATCATTGGATTCTTACTATTATTCTGAAAATATTTATAAAGATTTTAATCCTTTGTTTTTTCCATATATTAGTGATTGTGATGAGTATATTAACTCTTTTATAGAATCAAATTCATCTTTATTAATATTAAAAGGAATTCCAGGAACTGGGAAAACAACTTTTTCAAAACAAATAATAACAAAACTTCATGAACAAAGAGTTGATAATTCATCACTAAATGTTTTATATAGTTTTGATGAAAATATTCTTTTTTCAAATGAGTTTTTTACTAAATTACAGTTTGGAACAATTGATGTTGTTGTATTAGAAGATTTTAATTCTTCAATTCATAAAAATCAAGAATCAGAAAATGTAAATACATTAAATAAATTTTTATCTTTAATAGAGGGCCTTATTTCAAATAATATAAAAATAATTATATCAACAAATATAGAAAGTGAGAATCAATTGAATTCAGCATTAATAAGACCAGGAAGATGTTTTGATGTATTAAATTTTAGAAAGTTAGAAAAAGTCGAAATTGACAATCTATGTGATAGTTGTGCAAAAGATTTAGATTTACAAGTTGAATCTATTAATTTAAGTGAGTTTTACGCAAGAGTAAATAATGAACAGAATATAAATTGTTCAGTTAATAGTTTAGGTTTTAAAAAATAAGGAGATACTATGTTTTTAGAAATTTTTAGATATTTGTTTAAAATGATTTTGATTTACACTTGTACCTCATGTTTTGTATATTTTCTTTATGTAAATAATGAAATGATTGAAATCTCAGCGCTACTTGTTTTTATAATGTCATCAGTAATTCAACATTATGTTTTTTATATTGATGACGATGCAATTGCTAGGAAAAATAATTATAAAACAAAGTATGATTTAACTAGGAAAGATTAATAAAATATTCTTTTCATTTAGTTATAACGTAATTATATAAATTCATCTTAAAAGAAGTATGGAAAAAGTTACATTTTCCATACTTTTATTTGGAAAATTTGCTTTAATTTCGTTAAAAAGAATAAGTAATGGAAAAATACAAGAATTTCAAAAAAAACTATTTGTTTTGGTTGAAACTATTTTTAAATGATAAAGTAGAACTATTATCAAAGGGTTAAAACAATATTTTAATACTAATTATAAGTTTTATCTATTTTTAGTAGATTTCAAATTTAAATTTTTTTTACAAATTAATACAACTGCATTAAGAAATTTTGCATCTGAAAAATTAACAAATCTATCAGATGCAACAAAAATGAATACTCTATTATCAATTAAATTTTTTTTAACATTTATAGAAGATAAAAATAATGGCAGAAGTAAATATTAAAATAAGATATAAAAAACAAAGGTTAATTATTATTCTGCTAATATTATTTCAAACCATCCTATTAAGAATAACTTAAACGATTAGCTATTTTTTAGGGATTACTTTATTGTTTGCTTTTTTGAGTATTTTTAAAATATTCAAATAATCAAATAAACTATTGATACATTTTTGGTCAAGTTCATTAAAAACTCATTGTTCTCACAAATGTTAAACTAAAACTCTGTTGGAATCATATGGTGTATTATATTTAAACATAGAGTAAATCATTGTTACTATTTTCTTAGCAATAATAATTAAAGCTTCTTTTCTGGATTTACCAGTTGAAACTTTATCTCTAAAAATTTTGCGTAACTGTTCATTATGTAATACAGATGTAACAGTTGACATATATAAAGATTTTTTTGCAATAGGAATACCTCTTTATTCTCATCTAATACACATACGTAATGTTTCTCTTTTTCAACATCAATTCCAACATAATACATAATAATTCTTCAGTATAATTAATTTGTTGTGCAGTTTTTACAGCTAGTGTTAGTCTAAAATCTCATAGCTTCGTGTTATAAAAGGTAGAAATTTTACTTTCTCCTTAGCATCCTACATTAACCTTTGTGAGAGCTATGAGTTTTAATGAACTAGTTCTTACTTTAACTAATTGAACGAAAATGTATTATACGAAGGAATTAAATGTATTTAAATTATTTAGAAGAAAAAGAAAAAATAGCTTTTTTAAAGCTAGCTCATTATGTTGCACATTCAGATGGCGATTTCTGCCATAATGAAAAAGTTATAGTTGGATCGTATTGTAATGAAATGGGTATTGTGGATTTTGAAGTTAATTTAACTGAAGATATAAAAAGTATTTGTAGTGAATTTAAAAATACAAAATCTAAAAGAGTTGTTATTTTAGAATTAATGTCAATAATAAATGCAAATGGAGAATTTAAAGAAAGTGAGAAATTAATAATTGATCAACTCGTAACAAATTTTGAAATAAGTGAAGATTATTTAGAAAATGTTCAAAATTGGTCAAACGCATTACTAGACATTGTTGATCAAGGTTTTGAATTAATTGAAATATAGTATGGAGTAATAAATGACGCTAATTGAGAAGAAAAATTTAAAAAAAAATATAGATAACATTATTATTCAATTTAGAATAACAGATGATACTATAAAAAAAATCAATAAGAAAGAAAGAGATGTTTTTGTCAACCAAAAACTACTAGATTTAAATGGAAAGTTTATCGAATGGGGATTAAAACATAATCTTATAAGAAATGAAGATATTACAACAAATTCTTTTTTTACAAACAATAAAGATTTAATAAGTCATTTAAATGATATTGGAGCAATAGGTTTTGGTGGCGCAGGAATTGGTGGCGCTGCTGTTGCGTATAATGTTGCAGCTGCCCCAGTATTCTTAGGTTTTGGTGGTGGTATAGGAGCAATAGGTGCTGTCGGTGCTGCGGTAATTGCAGCTCCTTTAGTTATATCTGGAATTGCAGTTTTTGGTATTATGAAATATAAAGAAAACAAAGTTATTAACGAACTTATTAAAAAATATGATGAAGAAATTTTAAAAGTATCTAGGTTTTACAAAAACAGGATAAACTCTATTCAAACAAAAGAAAAAGCTAATACAAGCAAATCAATAGAAATAAAAGAAAAAGCTAATACAAGCAAATCAATAGAAATAAAAGAACAAGTTCATATAGCTGAATTAGTTAAGTCAATTATGTCTTATACAGCAAATATAGATGGAACTATTTCTGAAAAAGAGAACAGTATAATTGATAAAGAGACTGAAAAGTATTTAATAAACTCATCAAAAATAGAAGAGCTAAATACAAATTTTATCGATATCAAAGAACTAACAATAAATGAAGAACTTGAATTATTTTATAATAATACTTCAATAGAAATACACAAAAGCTTTTATAATACATTATATGGATTGGTATTTTCAAATTTGAATTGTATTCAGGAGAAAATAACCTTTTTAAAAGATGTTGCAACAAAATTTAAATTGGATAACGAATTTATTGATCAATTAGAAAAAAAGCACTCTTTATCGGAAATATACGAAAATGAATTTGCATTATTAGCTATTTTGATACAAATATCTAAAAACCTTAATAGTATATCTTTATCTGCTAAGGACTTAATAAAATATGAGTATTTCCCTGATATAAAAATACATCAAATTTTAAAAAAAGAATATAAAAACCTAAATAGTAAACAAACAATAAATTTAGATTTGTATAAAAAATCATTATCAGAAGATCAAACTATTTATTTTGAACTATTTTACAAGATATCTAATTATGATAAAGAAGTTTCAAAAGAAAATAAAGCCTTACTAGATGATTTTCAAAAATACTTTAACATATCAAATGTCAACTTGCAAATACTTCAAGTGAAGTATTTTAATGTAAATGATAAAACTTTAGTTTATTATATAAATAGTAATAACTTTGGAATAAAAGATGAAACAACTGTGAAAAATTCTAATCATGGACTTACTAAAAATAATTTTTTTGATAAAGTTCCACAAATGATAGATCAAATTTTTGGAATATCCAACATAAAAATTAATTTTATTGGAGATAGTAAATATAAAAATAAACTTGAAGAA
>NZ_JBGUES010000085.1:0-9398 GCF_041821165.1 Poseidonibacter sp.
ATACTTTCTCTTGATTTCTCTTCTTTTAATTTCTCTAATAAAATTAATTTTAAAGGGCATTCTTCAGCAATAAGTTTTATCTCTTTTGTATTTGTAACTAATGATATAAATGCAAAAGACATATTTGAGTTTGCAGATATTAGTTTACTAATTTTATCAAATAACTCTTTTTCATCTTCAGTTTTAAGAAGGAACTTATTTGTTTTATTTAGTAATTGATAGATTTCTTTTTGTTTTTTTACTTTCAAGAAACTTTTTTGCTCATTAAAAATAATATTTTTAAGTACAAAAAGCAAACTAATTAATGTTACAAAAGAAACAAATAAAAAACTAAGACTAAGAAGTTGAGCTAAATAAGCATCTTCTTCTATTTCTTGTGTAATTTTTAAAATTTCTACTTTAATATAATCATACGTTTTTTGCAAAGAATCAATTTTTTCATTTGATAAATTTAACCATGTAGTTAAACTAAGTTCATTACTATTTAAAATATTTTCTAAATTATTTTTAATTTCTAGGATTCTATTTTCAGTAGAAAAATTTGTAACTTTATTAAATTCATCAATTTCAACTATTTCAGCTTTTAGTAAAAATTGTTTTATATTAATATATTGTTTTAAGTTATTTTCAATTAACTCTTTTTTTATTTCTTCTGTAAAAGTATTACCTAATAATAAAATAGAAATAATATCATTTTGAATTGTGAAATTCTCTTTTACACTTAGTATATTATTTAAATATGATGTTTTATTATTAAATTCTGTTGCCATTTTTATTGGTTTCATTGATGTTATTGTATTTAATAACATGTTATTTATAGAACTATATTTATATAAGATATCTAATGATTTAATATCATAATTAAGAACTTGTTCTCTTAAAAATGAGAGTTCATAAAAAGATTGCTGAACTTTTTTAATATTTACAATTAAATGCCCATCTACTTTTTTTAATGAAGAAACAGTTGCAAGATAATTTTCATAAATATTATTGGTATCTAATCTTTGATTTTTAAGCTTATTTATAAACTCTTTTTTATTTGCATATAATACTGAATAAGTACGCTCTTTTTGTATAGAATCAACAAGCTTCTCTGTTACAGTAATATATTTAATATTATGCTCAATATTATCTACTTCACTTAAAGTACCTATTTTTTCATATACTAAAACAGTACTAAAATATAACATACCCAAAGCTGGTAATGTAAATACTAATATGATTTTTAAAAAAAGTGTATTTTTAAACAAAAGTGCCCTTATATCTTAAAACCCATGAATTACTTTTCATAGATTTTAAAATACTTTCCTTTAATTCTATTATTACTTAGACCATCTAGTGCTTTTTTTACAACTTCTTTTTTAACTGCAACGTATGAACAAAAATCCATAGAATCAATTTTCCCTATATCATCTTTTTGTAATCCAATTCCAGCTGTTAAAGCACCTAAAATATCGCCTCTTCTAAGTTTTTGTTTTTTCCCGCCATTTATAAATAGTGTTCTATATTCACTATCAATTTTATAAGATAGGTCATCATTAACATTTTCAACTCTATCAAATTTAATATCTTCAAATCTATCTTTTAAATCATCTACAATATCTTCATCATTTATAGTACATAATGAAATAGCTAAACCACCCTTACCTGCTCTTGCAGTTCGTCCAATTCTATGAGTATGAGTTTCTACATCTCTTGCTAAATCATAATTAATTACTAAATCAATATCATCAATATGTAAACCTCTTGAAGCAACATCTGTTGCTATTAAAATTGGATATGATTTATTTGAGAAAAATACAATTGTTTCATCTCTTTGCTTTTGGTCTAAATCAGAATGTAAAGTTAAAACATCTAAACCTAAATCATATAATTCATCACTTAAGCTATCACATTGAATTTTCATATTACAAAAAATTAGTACTGATTGCGCTTTATTTGAAGAGATTAATGCAGGAATTAATGATGATTTATTTTCAGCATTAACATTATAAAACTTTTGTTCTATTTTTACTTTTTCTTCATTTTCATTTTTTACAATTATTGCATTTTTCATAAATTTATTAGATAAGTTTTCAATATTTTCTTGATAAGTTGCAGAAAATAATAATGATTGTCTATTTTTTGGTAGTACATTTATAATTTTTTCAATATCTTCGAAAAATCCCATATCCAGCATTTTATCAGCTTCATCTAATACAAGTGTATTTACTTCATTTAAATTAATATTTTCTTCATTTATATGTTTTAAAATTCTTCCAGGTGTTCCTACAATTATATGAGCTCCGTGAAATAGTGATGCAACTTGAGGTCTATAAGCAACTCCACCACAAAGTGTTAATACTTTTACATTATGAATATGACGTGAAAGTTTTCTAATTTCAAGAGCAATTTGATTTGCTAATTCTCTTGTTGGTGCTAAAACAATTGATTGAATTCTAAATTTCTTAACATCTAGTTTATTTACAATTGGAATTGAGAATGTTACGGTTTTCCCTGAACCTGTTTTTGCTTGTCCTATAACATCTTTGCCTTCTAAAGCAATAGGTAAAGCTTTTTCTTGAATATCAGTCATTTTTTTAAATTCAAGAGTTTTTAAATTTTCTAAAAAATCTTTTGGTAAGTTTAATGTATCAAATGTAGAAATGGTGTAGCCTTTATTAATATTTTTAACATTATAGCTAAATTTTATTTTATAGTATCTGTAAGCAAATTTTATTTTAAATTTAAAAAAGTTATTAATTATAGTTAATTGTTTTTTTTATTATGAAAAGAAGTTATTTTAATAAAAACAATGCTAAAATCGATGTTAAATTGTTGATTTAAAAATCAATATAGCAATAGGTGAAAAGGAATATCATGCTATCAAAGTTATCTATAAAACAAAAATTGATATTAATAATGTCAATTCCCTTATTTGTAGTAATATTACTATCTGTAAAACTTACAGTAGAATTATTTAATCATAATACGGCATTAACAAAGTTAGAAAAAGTTGTAGTATTATCTACAAAAATTGGTGCATTAGTTCATGAAACTCAAAAAGAGAGAGGAATGACAGCAGGATTTTTAGGAAGTAAAGGTTTAAAATTTAAAACAGAACTTCCAAATCAAAGAGAAAATACAAATAATAGATTAGTTGAACTTAAGACTTTTTTATCTGGATTTGACTCAAAAGAGTATGGTAAGCAGTTTAATACAGATTTAGAAGATGCCTTAAATAGACTTTCTAATTTATCTGATATTAGAACTAATGTTTCAAGTTTAAATATTCAAACAGCAAAAGCTATTGGATTTTATACTAATACTAATAGTTCATTATTAAATGTAATTTCAAGTATTACAAAACTATCAAATGATGCAAAAATTTCTCAAAGAATTATAGGATATATGAATTTCTTATTATCAAAAGAAAGAGCAGGAATTGAAAGAGCAGTTGGTACTAATACATTTGCAAGAGATAACTTTGGTGAAGGAATGAAAGCAAAGTTTTATACTTTGATTGCTGCACAGAACTCATATATCGATGCATTTGCTAAAGTAGTTGATGAAGATTCTCAAAAATTTTATAAGGATACTGTAAAAGGTAGTTCTATTGATGAAGTTGTAAAAATGAGAAAAATTGCACTTTATAGTAATAAAGATGCAGAGTTTAATGTAGATCCATCTTATTGGTTTTCTGAAATTACTAAAAAAATCAATCTATTAAAAGAAGTTGAAAATTACTTAGCTCAAAAACTAACAAATGAAATTGAAGATAGAAAAAGTATTGCTAATACAGAAATGATAGTTTATGGACTTCTTAGTTTATTTGGTATTGCGCTAACACTTATTTTAGCAAGAACAATTGCCTTTACTATTATTTTAGATGTTGATTTAGTAAAAAAAGGTTTATCTGATTTCTTTGCATTTATAAACTTTGAAAAAGATGATATTAACTTTAAAATTATTGAATCTGATGATGAATTAGGTCTTATGTCTAGAATTATTCATGAAAATGTTGAAAAAACAAAACTTCATATTAAATCAGATAGAAAATTAATTGCAAATACTATTGAAGTTGCAAATAGAATTAATAAAGGGTATTTAGATAGTAGAATTGAAGTTGATTCAAATAATCCATCACTTAATAATCTAAAAAATATTATTAATGAAATGCTTGATACATTAAACTCAAATATACAAAATACAATGACTGTATTAAGTTCGTATTCTAAATTAGACTTTAGACCAACATTAGAAGATAATCACCTTGAGGGAATTATTAAAGAACTAGAAACAGATGTTAATGGTTTAGGTAAAGTTATTACAGAAACATTAATTGAAAATAAAAGAAGTGGTATGATATTAAGCCAAAATGCAGATATTCTTTCAAAAAACATGGATAGTATTTCAGAGGCTGCAAATAACCAAGCTGCTAGTTTAGAAGAAACAGCTGCTAGTTTAGAAGAGATTACTTCAAATATTACAAGTAGTACAGAAACTACATTAGAAATGGCAAACTATGGTAATAAAGTAAAAATATCAATTACTCAAGGTCAAAAACAAGCTGATGATACAGCAAAAGCAATGACTGAGATAAATGAACAAACAAGTGCTATTAATGAAGCAATTACAGTAATTGACCAAATAGCATTCCAAACAAATATTCTTTCACTTAATGCTGCTGTTGAAGCTGCAACAGCAGGAGAAGCAGGAAAAGGCTTTGCAGTTGTAGCACAAGAGGTTAGAAATCTTGCAAGTAGATCTGCAGAAGCTGCAAAAGAGATTAAATCATTAGTTGAAAATGCTAATATAAAAGCAAACGAAGGTAAAAACATAGCTAATTCTATGATTTTAGGATACGATGAGTTAAACCAAAACATTACAAAAACTATTGAATTAATTGAAAATGTAACAATGGCTAGTAAAGAACAATCAACAGGAATTGTTCAAATTAATGATGCTGTTAATAACTTAGATAAAATAACACAACAAAACGCAGCAAATGCAGCAGAAGCTGATTTAATTGCACAAAAAACACTAGAGATTTCTAATATGATTATTACTCATGCTGATGCTAAAGAGTTTAATGGTAAAGAAAGCATTAAAATTAGAAAAGCAATACAAGATGATAATTATACTGGAGTAGAAAGAAGAGAAACTTCAAAGAAATTTACTAATAATACAAAAACTGTAAATAAAGAAACTCCAAAGAGAAGTACAAATAAAAGTAATAACAATGATGATTGGGAAAGTTTTTAAACTTTCTCAATCACTAAATTTTCTTTAAAAAATAAGATACAAATAAAAATATCACTGCAACAATAGCTAAACCAAAATATTTAAAATTATCAGCCATATTTAAAATATACTCACCAGAAATATAACTTAAATAACCAACAACTAAAGCCCAAATTGTTGTAGCCATTATATTAATAACTATAAATTTGCTTGCTGAATATTTTGTTAAACCCATAGCAAGAGGTATTAAAGTTTTAATTCCATAAATATATTTTTGAATAAATACAACAAGTGAACCATATTTTCTCATCATTAAATGAGCTAAGGCAACTTTTCTACCATATTTTTTCATCATATCTTTTGCGTAATCTTTGTTTTTTCTAGCCAATGTAAATAAAAACTGATCACCTAAGAAGTTAGACGTTCCTGCAACCATCATAGAAATATAAATATTTAAATCACCTGCATAAGATAAAACACCTGCAAAAACAAGCCCTATAAATCCACCTCCAAATGAGTATAAAAATAAAGCTACATAACCCCAATCTCGTATTAAATCTTCCATATTAGTTATTTATTCCAAAATATTCTAGTGCTTCAATTACATCTTCATCATCAATTTCAATTAAATCATTTTTGATATTTTCTTTTGTTTGATTTATAATAAACTCTTTTACTTGTTTTTGAACATCATTGATATCATCAACAATTACAAATCCACTAAATTGAATTTCATTATCATAACAAAGCAATGTACCTTCACAATTATCTTCAATAAAATCACTAATTGCTCTATAATTAATATCTAAAGCACTTGCTTGCCATCCATAATCTTCAAGTGTTTTATCTTCAAATAATTCAACACCATCACTTTGATGATCAAAATATAACATTGAAGCTGTATTTAGTCCTATAATATTTTGCCAATTTTGTAAAGGTTTTATTTTACAAATAGCACCAACAATTGAAGGTTTATATGCCGAAAATACTTCATTGGCTAAAGCTTTAGCATCTAAAAGTGTTGATAACTTTTTTGAGTTATCACTTTTGAAGATTATTGCTTTATTTTTTGTATCTGCTTCATTTGTAATTACATTTCCATCAATATCAATAAAAAATGTATTTTTAGTATTACATAGATTTAAAATCTGTGTAATGTCAATATTTAATTCTATATTTTTAATATTTATTTTTTTCATTATTTTTTTCCTTATATAAACACTGCGATTCTATCAAAAATAGCATAAATATAATATTTTTAGATTAGGATGAGTTACTTTGTAGTGATTTTATTTAAACAGTTGTGAAATCAACATCTTTAATATAAAGCTTTTTTTAATATTTTAATAAATTCTAAGCCTTGATTATCATTAGCATGAACATTAATAGTATTAGCTTCTATGTATATTTTTCTACCATTTTTACTCTCTATAAATCCTCTATCTCTTAGATTTATAATTCGATTAGCTACTTTTAATTCATCATAAATAAAAGCATCAGAATCCATAGTTGAAATTAGTAAACCTTCATCATTATAATTTCTATTTGCAAAAACTTCAAAAAGTAGTGAGATATTATAAATTAATGCTGTATGTTTATAAGCCTCATTTCTGGGAGTTGAAAGAATCATTAATTTAATATTTTTATCAAAAGATGATATCGCATTTAAAACTGCTTTAAATATATTTTCATCTCTCATCATGTCATTATATAAAGCTCCTTGAGCTTTTACATAAGAAATTGCAGTTCCCTGAGCTTTACAAAAGGCACTTAAAGAACCTAATTGATATAAAACTATTGATTTAATTTCTTCAAGAGAACATATCATTGTTCTTCTTCCATTACCAACTAAATCATGATATGCAATATGTGCTCCAATAGTAATATTATTGTTTTTTACCAAAGTAACTGTTTTATTCATTGTTAAAGGATCACTTGCATGAAAACCACAAGCTATATTTGCCATATCTACATAAGGTACAAGTTCTTCATCAATTCCCATTTTCCAAATACCAAAACTTTGACCCATATCGCAATTTAGTTTAATATTCATTCTTTTTCCTAGTCTTGTTTCATTATTAAATTATAGCAAAGCTATCATATAATTTGCCAATAAAAACAAAACTTAAGAAAAAATACTAATTAAAATAACGGTCAATAGAATAAGAAATATAGACTTATAATTGTTTACTAAGGATAATAAAATGAAAAAGCAAGAAATTATTTATAAACAAAAAATTGCAGATGATTTCAATAATGGTAGAGAACTTTTACAAAATCTGCAAGATAATGTAACAATGTTTGGAAGTGCTAGAACTCACTCTTCTGATAAATATTCAATACTAGCTCAAACACTTGCATATAATTTAGCAAAAAATGATATAAATATTATTACAGGTGGTGGAGATGGTATTATGGCTGCTGCAAATAGAGGTGCATATAAAGCTAACAATGCTGAATCAATTGGCTTAAATATTCAACTTCCATTTGAGGCATCAAATAATCCATATACAACTAAAAGCCTTACATTTAATTATTTTTTTTCAAGAAAATATATGCTTGTAAAATACTCAAAAGCTTGTGTTGTTTTTCCAGGTGGATTTGGAACTTTAGATGAGTTATTTGAAGTTTTAACATTAACACAAACAGGAAAATCTACAAATTTAAAAGTTTATTTAGTTGGTTGTGATTATTGGAAGTATTTACTGAAATTTATTAAAAAGTCTTTATATAAAGAAGGTATGATTAATGAAGAAGACTTAGATATTATAACACTTACAGATGATATTGAATTAATACAAAAAGAGATACAAGAATTAGTGACAAATAAGAAGAAGTAATCTCTTCTTCTTAATTTTGATACATATGATATTTTTTATTTTCTTTTGATTTTCTTTCTTCAATTTTCTTATAAACTTCTAAAGCTTTTTGTTTCTCTTCTTCATTAATAGTTAAAGTTTGATACTCTTTTATTATTGAATCTAAAACCAAAATATACACTATACTATTTAATTTTAAAGAGTCTTCATTTCTCATTAATTTATCTAAATCAATTGCATAGACTGCTTCTTGGAAAGTGTAAAACAATCTTTGAGAAACATCATCTAATCTATATGAATACCCTAATATTGTAAAAAAGTTTTCTTCAAACTCATTTTTATACGCATTTTCTTCTAAATATTTTGCAAAATCCGATATTTCATCTGCATGATTTGATGCAATATCTTTTGCTTCAATGATTTTATTTTTAAAACTATGAATAAAATCACTTATTTTAATTATTTCTTCGATACTTTATCCTTTAACATAATAAATGTATTATATAATATAAAAAATAGATTATAGCAATAAAATTATACATTAGGAACATTCATGAAAAAAATATCTTTAGTAGCCGCAGTTTTACTTACAACAACAATTAGTTTTGCTTTTGATTTAGGAAGTATTACAAAAACAGTAATTGATAATGTAAGCAAACCTACAAATACTACGCAAACAAATAGTAACTTAAGCAATGACACAATATCAAGCGGACTAAAAGAAGCACTTAAAAATGGTGTTAATTTTGCAGTTAAACAATTAGGAGCAAAAGATGGTTATTTAAATAACTCACTTGTTAAAATTCCTTTACCTGATAATTTATCAAAAGCAGAAACAATTATTAGAAAAGCTGGAGGAAATGAAGTTGCAGATAACTTAATAAATTCTATGAATAAAGCAGCTACAACAGCAGCACCTAAAACTGCAAATATCTTTTTAGATGCAATTAATAAAATGAGTTTAGAAGATGCACAAAAAATATTATCAGGAAATGACACAGCAGCAACAAGTTATTTTAAAGAAAATACAACAAACTCTTTAAAACAGTTAATTACACCAATTATAAAAGAATCAATGAAAGAAAATCAAGTTGCTCAATATTATGAGACTGCAAATAATTTTTATAAGTCAAATATATCAGGTGTAGTTGAAAATTCTTCGGCTATGGGAATTGCTAAGAATTTTGGAGTTGATTCATATATACCAAAAAGTTCTGATGAAAGTTTAGATGAGTATGTTACTCAAAAAGCAATTGATGGTTTATTTAAAATGATTGCACAAAAAGAGACTGCAATTAGACAAAATCCAATTGAACAAACGACATCAATTTTAAAACAAGTATTTGGAAAATAAAC
>NZ_JBGUES010000086.1:0-9277 GCF_041821165.1 Poseidonibacter sp.
TAGTGTAATGATGAGGTATATGTTTTGTGGAAGGCTTGATTATTCAAAAGGTTTGGATTTAGCAATAAAAGCATTGTCAAATCTAAAAGATAAAAAAGTGCAGGATTTCCAGTTTCATATTTATGGAGATGGAGATAAAACATATATTAAAAGATGTAAGCAAATGATAAAGATTTTAAACTTAGAAGATGAGGTTTTTTTTCATGGAAAATGTGACAACTTAGAAAAAGAGTATAAGAAAAATCATGTATTATTAATGCCTACAAGAATGAGAGAACCATTTGGTTTAGTTTTAATTGAAGCTATGAATTATGGAGTTGTTTGTCTTGCTACAAATGATTATGGTCCTGCTGAAATAATTGATGATAAAAAAAATGGTCTTTTATTTTCTGCTTTAAGTGTAGATGATTTAACTTCAAAAATACTTTTAATTCATAATAATTGGAATTTATTACAAAAATATAGAGAAGATGCTTATATAAAAGTTGCTAATAAATTTGATATAAGTATTGTGAAAAAAGAAGTTGAAAATGTTTTATTAAATATAGCAAGAGTCTAAAATGAAAGATAAAATACTAAACAGCACAATATCAAATTATATATTATTGATATTAAAAATCATACTTTCACTTATGCTTGTTCGAATTATGTTTTTAGGAATCAGCAATGAAGAGTATGGGTTTTGGGCACTTTTATGGAGTGTATTTGGATATTCATTATTATTAGATTTTGGATTTGGAACAGCTGTTCAAAAAGCTACAAGTACATCAAAAGCAAAAAATGATTGGAAGGGTTTTAATGAAACTATTTCTACTATCTTTTTTTCTTATATTTTGTTATCAAGTGTAATTTTAATAGTTACAGTTCTTTTAGCTCAAAACCTAGATAAAATCTTTGTTTTTAGCTCAAGTGATTCAATAGAGTATTATAAAACAGTATTTTACATATTTGGAGTAGGGACTTCTTTACTTTTTCCTTTTGGCTTTTTCAAAGAAATTTTAAGAGGTTTAGAAAAAATAACAATAAGAAATAATATAGATATTGTTTTTTTAATATTAAACTTTGCACTTTTAACTTTATGTATTTATTATGATTATTCACTAATTTACATGGCTTTAGTTGCTATTTTAGTACAGTTGTTTACAAATATATTTATGGCTTATTATGTAATCAAAAATATTCCAAACTTTAAAATATCATATAAGTTTTTTAAAAAACAAAGAGTTTATGAACTTATGAGTTTTTCAATATTTGCTTATATTGTAATGTTTTCAAATGTTATAATTTTTAGAACAGACCAATTAGTAATATCAATGTTTTCAACAGTAGCACTTGTGGGTATTTATCAAATTGTTTCAAGAATATCAGAATTATTTAGACAGTTTTCAACTCAAATACATGATATTTTAGGACCAATATCAGCATCATTATTTGCTACAAATAATGAGGATAAACTTTATAATACACTGTTTAATACAAATAAAATTGTAGGTCTTATATCTACTATACTTTTTATTCCTTCATTTTTATTTATTGATAAACTATTGTATTTTTGGTTAGATATAAATAATCAAGAAGTTACATATACAGCAATGATTTTATTAGTTTCAATGTATGTATTAGTGTTTTTTAGAAGCTCTAGTGTGCAAGTTTTACTAATGTGCAATAAACATAAACAACTAACCGTGGTTGCTATTTTAGAAGCTATTTCAAACTTGCTTTTAAGTATTTATTTAGTGCAACACTATTCTATTATTGGTGTTGCTTTAGGAACATTGATTCCAAATGTTTTTTTTGCAATATTTTATAATATTCCTGTTGCTTGTAGTTTTTCTAAAATTTCAATTTTTTATTATCTAAAAGAAGTTGTTTTTAAAATTTTATTTATTGCAATAATAGTATTTGGTTTTTTATATATGATTATTTTAAATACTAATATTGATAGTTTATTTCAAGTAATAGTTTATTCAATAGTTTCAATAGCAATATTTTCATTTTTATATTACTACTTATGTTTAAATAAAAATGATAAAGAGGAAGTATCTAAATTATTTATAAATAGAATAAAAGTTATTTAATCTCTTTGCTGTATAATAAACAAAGATTCAGATAAAGGATATTTTATGACACTAGATATGAAAAAAGAAAATGATAAATCAATAATAAGTTTTTCAGATTGTGATCGTATTGATACTACAAATTTAAAAATTATAAAAGAGCAGTTAAGCCCAATAATTTTAGATATAAATAATAACACGCAAAAAGAGTTTGTTTTTGATTTTGATAATATTAACTTTATTGATAGTTCAGGCTTATCAATGATTATAAATATTTATAAAAAATTATCACAAAATGATAATACCTTACATGTAATAAATGCAAATGAACTAATAAATGATATTTTTGATATTACAAAACTAAATACATTTGTTAGTGTAAGTACAAGAGCCTAAAAGGAAAAAATATGAATAATTCATCTTTTATTGTTGTATCAAGTGAACTATCAAATATAAGTACTATAAATACTTGGTTAGAAGAAAATCTATTTAAACTTATAAAAAATAAAGAAAAAATAAGTACCTTATCTTTGGTAATTCAAGAAGCAATAGTAAATGCAATAATTCATGGAAATAAAGAAAATAAAGAGAAAAATGTGACTTTATCTTATTCTTTATTAGATTGTAATTTACATATAAAAGTAGAAGATGAAGGTTCGGGAATTCCTAAAAACACTAAAACAAAAGAGAATATAACAGCAGAAGATTTACTAAAAGAGTCTGGTCGAGGTATTATTTTGATGAAGCATTTTTGTAAAGATGTGATTTTTGATAAAACAAGTATAGAACTTATAATGGAACTTTAAAATGCAAAAGCTAGAAAATATAAAAAACTTAGCAAAAGGTATTTCTGTTTTATATGTAGAAGATAATGATGTAGCAAGAGAAAAAACTACAAAACTACTAAAAAGAATTTTTACAAATGTTGATGTTGCAACTAGTGGAAAAGAAGGTTTACTTTTATATTTAGAAAAAAAACAAGACTTGATTATTAGTGATATTATTATGAATAATCTAAATGGTTTAGAAATGACAAAAGCTATAAAAGATGTTTCAAAAGAGCAAAGAGTTATTTTTTTATCTGCTTATACAGAACAAAGATATTTATCTCAAGCAATAGAACTAGGTGCAGATGGTTTTGTTTTTAAGCCAATTGATACTGATAAGTTTTATTTTATTTTAGAAAAAACACTAAAACAAATCAAAAGTACAAAAGAAAACATACAATATAAACAAAACCTAGAAAAACTTGTAGAAGAAAGATCAGCTGATTTAACTATAAAAAATTATGAACTTACTCAGATGATTGAAGAAGTTAAAAAAGTAAACTCACTAAAAGAAGAGATGCAAATAGCAAAAAAAGTTCAAAAGAATTTTTTACCAAAAGAGATGCCCCAAAATGAAAACATTGAAATAGCTACATTTTTTGAAGCAGCTCAATACGTTGGTGGTGATTATTATGATTTATTTGCTTGTGAAGATGGAACTTTAAGTATTATCATAGCCGATGTATCAGGTCATGGAATTGTTCCTGCAATTACTATGAGTACTTTTAGAGGGGCTTGTAGAACAATATTTGCCTTAGATATGGATTTTGAAAAACAAGTATCAACAGTAAATAATCTTATGTGTGAAGACTCAAAAACAAATGACTTTTTTATTACAGCATTTTTTATAAAATATAATGAAAAAGATAAAAAAATAGAGTATATAAGCACAGGACATAATGATATTTTATTTTACAGTACAAAAAAAGACAAAATAGAACAATTAAAATCAACAGCAATTCCACTTGGGATTTTTACTGATGTAAAATATGAAGTAATCACAAAAGAAATCAATAAAAATGACTTTCTAGTTTTATATACAGATGGTTTAACTGAAGCCGCCAATAAAGAAAAAGAAATGTTTGGACTAGATTCTTTAATGAAAATAGTTCAAAAATCAAAAAAATTAGATGCAAGTGAGGTTCTTATAAATATTCAAACATCACTAAATGATTTTGTACTTGATCAACCTATTACTGATGATACGACTATCTTAGTTACTAAGTTTTTGTAAAAGATAAAGGAAGTATGTGAAAAATTATGTATATATTGCAACAAGTTTAGATGGGTATATAGCAGATAAAGAAGAAACATTCGATTAGCTACCAAGTCCTGAATCTAACTTGAATTTTGAATAATGATAAAGTATTCCTAATAAAAGGTTTAATAAAAGAAATTCTTGAAAATATTCACTCAAAAGGATATGAAAATCTTTATATAGATGGTGGTAAAAATATTCAAAACTTCTTAGAATCAGACTTAATAGATGAAATGATTATAACAACAATACCAATATTATTAGGTGAGGGGACACCATTATTTGCTCACTTAACAAATAGATTAAATTTTGAATGTATTTCATCAAGTGTTGAAAAAGGTATTGCGCAGAGTCATTATAAACGAAAGCGAAAGATATAAATAGAAGAATATATTTAAATCAATTTTTTAACAATTATTTACTTTGAGTTTACTTTAAAATGTTACTATTCTAAATCAAAGGAAATATTATGATAGATACTACTAATATGAGTATAATGGCAAGCTTAATACAAGCACCTTCAAGTACAATTACTAATAATATGATTTCAAAAAAAGATACTGATTCGGACTCTACTCTTAATGCTAATGAAATAGATATTAGTTCAGAATTATTTTCTTCTTATGATTTGGATTCAGATAGTTTACTTAGTAAATCTGAATTAACTACAGTAATAGATACAGCAATATCTCAATTCAATGGAGCAATGCCTTCTAAAGAAGAATTTCAATCAATACTTTCAGATTTTGGTTTTGAATCATCACTTAACTCTCCTTCTAATAACTTATCTTCATCACAAATAGATGAGGTATCCTCAGTTCTTGAAAATTACGATCCAGATAATTTAAGTCAAAGTGATGCATTAAAAATTGTAGCTGCTTTTAAAGAAGCTGGTATTCAACCATCTTCAGAACTTGAAAGTATAATGGATGAAGCAGGTTTTGATGCTAAAGAGATTGGAACACTTGCAGGTGTTGAAGCTCAAGGACAATCAGGTGGAGGTGGACCTTCTGGTGGCGGTGGTGGACCTGGTGGTGGAGGTGAATCAAATTCATCTGAAGAAGACTATGATGCTATGGATACAAATGAAGATGGTGTTGTATCAAGTGCTGAAATAGAAGAATATTATGGGACAAGCAGTGAGAATTCAACAGAAGCTTTATCTTTAAATGAACAGAATTCTTTAGATAATTTACAACTTCTTATGCAAACTTTGAAATCAAATAGTGAAGATAATTCAGTTGATACAAAGAGTTTTGATGGTTTGGTAAAAGCTATAAACAATCAAAATAATAATAGTGAAATAAATACTTATCTACAAAACAATCAAACAAGTTCTATATTTGATTACGCATAATTTGCGTAGTCAAATAATGGAAACTAAATAATAGTCTCAATATTCACAAGTTCAATTCTATTACAATCTTTTTTGAATAACTTTCTTTGAGAAGCATCTTCTTCTGCAAGTGCTAAAATATCTGCAAAATCATCTTTTTGTACTTCCACTTTATATAGCTCTTTTATTGTTTCTATTTTAAAAGTGTCTGTGCTTTCTTTATCAGCTACTAGGTCTATATTTCTAAAACCTTTAGCAAATTCATTTTTAATTAATTTTGCTATTTTTTCATTTGCTAAAAGATCAGCAATATTGATTTCTTTATTTACGTCATTTTTGCATAATAGTTTATATGTTACTTCTATTTTTCCGTTCACACTAATTTCCTTGTTTTTGATGGGAATAACCTCAATTTTTTTATAAGTATAATTATAGTTTAAAATAAAAAGAATCTATGATTTTATAGCAAGTTGTAATATTTTATTTAAATTTATTATAAATTGCACTTTATTTGCATTATAATACGCGAAACTTTCTATTATAAAACGGAGGTGCAAGATGATAAATGTAATATTATGTGGTGGAAATGGTACAAGATTGTGGCCACTTTCAAGAACTCACATGCCAAAACAGTTTACACAGTTAGTAAGTGAATACTCTTTATTTCAAGACACGGTTTTAAGAAATAGTAAATTAACAAGCAAGTTTTTAATCGTTTGTAATGAAGAACACTATTTTATAGCACTTGACCAAATAGATGAAATAAAAGAATTACTTCCAAAAAATGTAGAAGTTGAGTTTATCTTAGAATCAGTTGGAAGAAATACAGCAGCAGCAATTATAATTGCTAGTTTACATGTTCAAGCAAATGAAATTGTATTTGTAACACCAAGTGATCATTCTATTAAAAACATTAAAAACTATAAAAAAAGTGTATCAAAAGCAGTTGAATTTGCTCAAGATGAATCTATCACATTATTTGGAATTGTTCCAACTTATGCAGAAACAGGTTATGGATATATAAAAGCAAAAGATGAAAATGTTGAAGCTTTTTATGAAAAACCAACACTAGAAAATGCACATAAATATGTTAATTCAAACAAATTTCTTTGGAATAGTGGAATGTTTTGTTTTAAAGCAAGTACACTTTTAAATAGCGTAAGAGAGTTTGCTTTAGATATTTATGAACCAGCTATTTATGCATATAGTAGTTCAAAAACAAAACAAGTTATTAGAATAAATAAAGAACTTATGGAAGATATTCCATCACTTAGTATAGATGTTGCAGTTATGGAAAATTGCCATGATTTAAAAGTTGTACCAAGTGATTTAGATTGGAGTGATTTAGGTAGTTTTTGCTCAATTTATAAAGCATTAGACAAAGATGAAAATAACAATGCTGTTAAATATAAAGAAACAAAACCTTTATTAATAAACTCAAAAGATAATCTTGTAATTTCAAACTCTAAAAAAGTAGTATTAGTAGAAGTTGAAAATCTTGCAGTTGTTGATACTCCTGATGCATTACTTCTAATAAACAAAGATAAAACACAAGATGTAAAAGATGTAGTTGCACAATTAGTGCAAGAGGGTTCAACATTACCTATTGATAATCCTTTGGTTCATAGACCTTGGGGAACATACAATGTGATGGAAGAAAAATCAAACTACAAATTTAAAACAATAGTAGTAAAACCTAAAAAAAGATTATCACTTCAAAAACATTTCCATAGAAATGAACACTGGATTGTATTAAGTGGAACAGCAACTGTAACAATTGGAAAAGAGAAAAAACTTGTTCGTGCAAATGAATCAGTATATATTCCAATGGGTAAAAAACATAGATTAGAAAATGAAGGAAAAATTGATTTAGTATTAATCGAAGTTCAAGTTGGTGAATATCTTGAAGAAGATGACATCGTTAGATATGAAGACGATTTCAAAAGGGACTAGAGGTGTATTATGAAAGCAATGATTCTAGCAGCTGGAAAAGGTACAAGAGTTCGTCCAATCACAAACGATACTCCAAAACCTATGATACCTCTTTTACAAAAACCTGTATTAGAGTCGATTATTGAACACTTAAAAACTTGTGGTATTGATGAAATTATTATCAATACTAGTTATTTATCTTCAAAAATAGAAAACTATTTTGGAAATGGAAGTAAATTTGGTGTTCAAATAGCTTACTCTTTTGAAGGTGAAATTTTAGAAGATGAGATTGTATCAAAAGCCTTAGGTAGTGCAGGTGGTATGAAAAAGATTCAGGATTTTTCAAAGTTTTTTGATGATACTTTTGTTGTTTTATGTGCTGATGCACTAATAGATTTAGATATTCAAAAAGTTATAGCCTTACACAAAGAAAAAAAAGCACTTGCAACAATTGCTTTGAAACAAGTTCCTATAAATGAAACAAATAAATATGGAATTGTTCAATTAGATGAAAATGATAAAATTCTAACTTTCCAAGAAAAACCAGATATTAAAGATGCTATTTCTGATTTAGCAAATACGGGAATATATGTTTTTGAACCTGAAATATTTGATTATATTCCAAG
Organism: Poseidonibacter sp.; assembly: GCF_041821165.1. Taxonomy (NCBI): domain Bacteria; kingdom Pseudomonadati; phylum Campylobacterota; class Epsilonproteobacteria; order Campylobacterales; family Arcobacteraceae; genus Poseidonibacter; species Poseidonibacter sp. The sequence goes on from NZ_JBGUES010000086.1 coordinate 8,037, forward strand.
TGGAAAAGAGTTTGATATTGGTGGGGATTTATTGCCATTTTTAGCAAAACAAGATCTTGGTATTTATGGTGTAAATATTCCTTATGAGTGGGTTGATATTGGGAATGTAAATGATTTTTATGATGCAACATTTAAAATCTTATCAAAAGAAATCAAAGGTTATAAAATCAATGCAAAAGAGGTAAAAGAAGGAATTTTTATAGGATTGAATGTAAAAATCAATCTTGATAAAGTAAAACTAGTTCCACCTGTTTATATAGGATCATCAACTCAAGTTGAAGATGGTGCGATTATTATAGGCCCTTCAATGATTGGTTCAAACTGTGAAATTCAAGAAAAAGTGATTTTGAGAAGATCAATAGTTGATGACTATAAAAAGATAAATACACTTGCAAAAATAAATGAAAAAATACTTTTTTCAGACTCTATTATTTCACTTGATGGAACAGTTACAAATACAAAAGATTCAGATATGACATGGTTGATTGATGATACAAGAAGAAAATCAAATAAAACAAACTTAGAAATAAGTATAAGTTCTTTACTAAAAAAAAGAAGTCTAAGATGAAAACTTTAAAATTATTATATATAGATGTACCTTTTTTAGGATTTAATGGTGGAGACAAAAATAGAAGTAAGTTTTTGTATAAGTCTTTATTGCAAAACTATAATACAGATATTTTATTAGTAAAAAATGGTGATTATTCAAAACAAGAAATACTTTCTCATAAAAAAGAGAATAAAATATTTACAATAAACACTATAAAACAAGATTTTTACAAAGCAAGTGCTATTTATAATTTTGATACAAAAGAACTAGAAAACTTCAAAAACACTCTTTTAGAAAATGAGTATGATATATGTTTTTTTAGATTTGCATCAACTTCAAAACTAGCAGATTTTGTAAAAAAAACTCTTCCATCTTGCAAAATCATAATAGATGTAGATATGCTTTTTTCTCAAATATCAAAAGAAGCATGGAATCAAAATAAATCTTTAAAAAACAGATACCACTTTTTTGAGTATCAAAAACTAAGTTTTTTTGAGAAACAACTTTTCAATAAAAACTATAACTTTTTATATACAAATAAAAATGAACTAGAATTAGTAAAAAACAAATATAAAGTATCAAATGACGATAATCACTTTGTTTTACCAAATGTTATAAATGAAATAAATACTAAAGAAGATGAAACAATAAATGAAAAATATATTTTATTTTACGGTGTTTTAAATTCAAC
>NZ_JBGUES010000087.1:0-9270 GCF_041821165.1 Poseidonibacter sp.
AAAGATTTATTAGCAAAATTAATTAACTAATTATTACAAGTTGATGACATTAAGTCATATATAAGTTAAGAAATATTTAGATAGAATCTTCAAAAATTATTAAATAAAAGAAAAGGCAAACATATGAAAAATTGGAATCCAAGTTCTTGGAGAGATTTTCCAATCAAACAACAACCTACTTATACTGATATGGATAAATTAAAAAAAGTTGAAAAAGAACTTAGCTCTTATCCTCCTTTAATTTTTGCAGGTGAAGCACTTAATTTAAAAAGTCAATTAGCAGATGTTGTAAATGGTAAAGCTTTTTTATTACAAGGTGGTGATTGTGCTGAATCTTTCGCTTCTTTTGATGCAAATAATATAAAAAACTTATTTAAAGTAATGATGCAAATGGCAGTAGTTTTAACTTTCTCAGGTGGCTGTCCTGTTGTTAAAGTTGGACGAGTTGCAGGACAATTTGCAAAACCAAGATCATCTGATTTTGAAGAAGTAAATGGTATTGCTTTACCTTCATATAGAGGAGATATTGTAAATGATATCGACTTTACAGAAAAATCAAGAAATCCAAAAGCTAAGAAGTTATTAAAAGCATATAATCAAAGTGCTGCAACTATGAACTTACTTAGAGCCTTTTCAAGAGGTGGTATGGCTGATTTAAATCAAGTTCACTTATGGAATACTGATTTTGTTAATGACCATACTTTAGGTGAGAAATATGATGAGGTTTCGCATAAAATTTCAGAAGCACTTAACTTTATGAAAGCTTGTGGAATTACAAGTGAAACAACAGCTCAATTAGCACAAACAACTCTATTTACTTCTCATGAAGCACTTTTACTAAACTATGAACAAGCTTTAACAAGAAAAGATTCAATCACTGGTGATTGGTTTAACTGTGCTGCTCATATGTTATGGATTGGTGATAGAACTAGAGATTTAAAAGATGCTCATATTGAATATTTTAGAGGTATTAAAAACCCAATTGGCTGTAAAGTAGGACCTTCTATGAAAGAAGATGAATTAATTCAATTAATTGATACTTTAAACCCAGAAAATGAAGCAGGAAGATTAAATCTTATTGTAAGAATGGGTGCTAATAAAGTAGGTGATTTCTACCCTAAATTACTTGAAAGAGTAAAAAGAGAAGGTAAAAATGTATTATGGTCATGTGATCCAATGCATGGAAATACTATTAAAGCTGATAATGGTTATAAAACAAGAGATTTTGAAGCAATTTTATCAGAAGTAAAACAATTCTTCCAAATTCATAAATCAGAAGGAACATATGCAGGTGGTATTCACTTAGAAATGACTGGACAAGATGTAACAGAATGTACAGGAAGTACAAGTTCAGCAGTTACAACAGAAGGTCTTGCAAGTAGATATCATACTCAATGTGATCCAAGATTAAATGCTGACCAAGCACTTGAATTATCATTTATGATTGCAGATACTTTAAAAGAAGCTAGAAAAGATTTAGTTTTATAAGTAAATCTTTTAGCAAATAAAAAAGGGGAAGTTTTAAAACTTCCCCTTTTTTTATACCTTTTACTTTAAATTATAAAAATGTTTCTTTATAAATATCTTCGTTAAAAGCTACCATTACTTTATCATCATAATCTATTAATGGTCTTTTTAAAAGCATTGGTTCTTTTATTAACCATTCTTTTTTCCCATTATCATCTAAATTTAATTCTTTTAGTTTTAAAGTTCTGTATTTTGTACCTCTTGCATTAAAAAGTAAGTTAATATCAGCTCTTTGTACCCATGATTCTATTAAATTTGAAGCTGGTAATTCTTTTTTAAAATCAAAGAATTCAACTTCTATATTGTTATCCTTAAAAAACCTTAAGGCTTTTCTAACAGAATCTCAGGTTTTTATTCCATAAACCCTAATCATTTGTTTTTCCTATTCAATAATTTTTGGAACGACGAAATATCCGTCTTCACTTTTTGGAGCATGTTTTAATATATGATTTGATAGTTCTAAATCTTGTTTTGCTACATCTTCTCTTAGTGGTGTTCCACCTTCAACTGTACTAAAAGTAGCTTCAATATTTGAAACATCAATTTCATTTAAATTTTCAATAAAATTAATAATATCAGCAAGTTCTGTTTTTAAATTTTCTTTTTTTGAATCATCAATTTCTAAGCTAGATAGTTTTGATAGTTTGGCTATTAAGTTATCATCAACAGTCATTTTATTCCTTTTTTCAATTATATACTAAGTGTATTTTGTACATTTTTAAATTGGTAATATTATAACTAAAAAGAGTTTGTTACGGGATTAATAACAAATATCTTTAATATTTTTATTAGAAAAATTAATATGATGTGATATTATATACAATAATAATAATTTGTGGAGATTTGTTAATAATGGACAATAAAGAGTGTTTAGAAGAGAATAAGAATTTAAAAGAAAGATTAAAAGAATCAGAAGAACAAATAACACAGCTAAATCAAATCAAATTAAACTATGATATTTTATTAGCTGAATTAGATAAAAAAGATATTCTACTTCAAGAATTAAATAAAAAGCTTGAAGACTTATATATAATTGATGAGTTAACTTCTTTAGGAAATAGAAAAAGTTTTGAAGATACTTTTAATATTGAATTTTCAAGAGCAAAAAGAAATTATTATGATTTAAACTTTTTATTAATAGATATTGATTTTTTCAATAAATATAAAGAGATTTATGGTTTATCAAAATCAAATGAAGTTTTTAAAGTTATTGGTGAAGTTTTAAATAACTATGCAAGAAGAGGAAACGATTTTGTATTTAGATATGAAGATGATAAGTTTACATATATTACTTGCTTTCAAAATGAACACGAATTTCTAAAATTAGCACAAAGTATAAAAGATGCTGTTTATGAAAAACAAATAGAACATAAAGAGAATGATCATGGTTTTTTAACTATTTCAATTGGTGCAGTAATTTCAAGAAATAAATCTTTAAATAAAGAAGATTTATTTACGCAAGCATGTGAGAATTTAGAAAAGTCTAAAAAAGATGGAAAAAATCAAGTAACTATGACAGTTTTATAGTTACTTGATTAAAAGAAAATCTATTTACTTCTTTTTTCGTAGAACTCTTTTTTAAAGTTATCCCAGTTATCTTGTAAAATTGCAGTTCTTGCTTCTTTCATAAGATTTAAATAGTAATGAATATTGTGCATAGAACCTAATCTAAAATATGTCATTTCACCCGCTCTATAAAGATGGTTTAAATATCCTCTTGAGTAGTTTTTACAAGCATAACATTCACATTCAGGATCAATTGGACCTTCATCTTCTTTGAATTGTGCATTTCTTATATTTAATCTTCCAAAAGAAGTAAATAAAGTACCATTTCTTGCATTTCTTGTAGGCATTACACAATCAAACATATCAACACCACGTTCGATATTTTCAATTAAATCTTCAGGTGTTCCAACACCCATTAAATATCTTGGCTTATTTTCTGGCATAAACTGAGTAGTCCACTCAACAGTTTCATACATATCTGCATTTGGCTCACCAACACTTAATCCACCAATTGCAAACCCATCATAATCTTCAAGTGCACATAATTGTTCTGCACTTAATTTTCTAAAGTTCTTATCAGTTCCACCTTGGATAATTGCAAAAATATTTTGATTTACACCAATACCTTTTGCTTGTTGTTCTTTATGATATTTAATAGCTTCTTTTGCCCAAGCTGTTGTTCTTTCAATAGATTTTTTAATTCTTTCTTGTGTATTTGGTAAAGCAACTAAATCATCTAATATCATCATAATATCAGAACCTAAATCATACTGTGTATCTAAAACACTTTGTGGAGTAAAAAAGTGTTTACTTCCATCAATATGTGATTTAAACATAATTCCATCTTCATGTTGTTTTGTATTTTTACTTAAAGAAAATGCTTGAAAACCACCTGAATCTGTTAAAAATGAGTTAGGAAATTTTGCAAAACCATGAAGTCCTCCAAATTTTTTAACTGTTTTACTTCCTGGTCTTAGGTATAAATGGTAAGTATTCCCTAAAATAATTTTAGCACCAAGTTCTAACATATCGTTAGCATCAAGTGCTTTTACTGTTCCTTGAGTACCAACTGGCATAAAAACTGGAGTTTGTATTGTACTGTGAGCTGTTTTTATTGTACAAGCTCTTGCTTTATTTGATGTTGCATCTATTGTAAATTGCATAAGTTATGTAAACCTTTTTTAAAATTATGAAATTATATCCAAAGTAAATTAATATTTAAATTTTAATAAAATATATACAAACTACTATTAATCTTAAAAAGATATAATATTGCGATGAAAAAGATATTAATTATATTAGATGGTATTGTTGCAAAAAATCTTATGCATAGAATCGTTGAAGCAAACACAGGCGATAATGTTTATGATGTGATTTACATGAGTGATGCAATATTGCCAGTACAAAAACCTTCGAGTTTTACGTTTTATAAGTTTGATCCAACTTCAAAGTCAAAACTAGCAATGGTTTTGGATAAGAATATTCATACTGAAGTTTTAATAGCATTAAATTCAAAAGATGAAATGTTAAATGTTATTAAAAATATAAAAGAGCATAAAGATAATCTACAAATGACTATTTTAGATTATTGGGGATTAAAAATTGATGATCCTTATGTTAATGTTTATAAAGGTATTGAAGTTCTAGCAAATGGAATGGTTGAACGACTTCCTAATATTCCTGTTGTTGCCCAAAATATTGGTTTAAGACAGGGTGAAATAATGGAGATTAGAGTTCCTTTTGGAAGTTCTTATGCTTATAGATATATAGGTTCAATAGAACAAAAAGAGTGGAAAATTTTTGGTTTATATAGAAATCAAAAACTTATGAATATAAAACCTTCACTTGTTTTAAAACCAAATGATGTAATTTTAGTTATTGGAAAACCTGATGTTTTAATGCAAGTATTTAATGCTATTGGAAAAACACAAGGACAGTTTCCTATGCCATTTGGTCATAATATTTATTTATATTTAGACCTTTACTTACAAAATGAAGATAATGTAAAAAAAGCAATAGAAGAAGCAAAGTTTTTAAATCAAAAATTAAAAAATCACAAGTTAATAGTAAGAGTTACTAGACCAACAACTGTTGCAATTATGACTTTTATTAAAGATGAACTAAAACATTTTCCTACAATTACTTTAGTAATAGATTATGCTAATAGCGGTTTTTATAAAATACTAAAAAATGATTTTAGAAAATATGATATTGGTATGATGATGCTAACTCAAGAGATGTTTAAAAATAAAGATCAAATTAAGAGTATTTTATCTCATAAAGTTCCATTATTTAAATTAGGTAATGAAAAACTAAAATCTATTAAAAGAACAGTTGTAATTTTAAATGATACACACTCTTATGAACAAATTTCACCAATTGTATTTGATGTAGCAAGTCAGCTAAAAACAAAAACTAAAATATTTGATTTAGACCCAATTGGAGAAGAAGAGAATAAATCTAATTTATTAGACCATTTTGAAAATCTTTCAAAAATTTTTAATGAAAAAATTGAAATTGTATCTAGTAATGAAAATCCAATACGTGAATTAAAAAAACAAAAAAATATGCTTCAAATATTACCTTTAAAAGAAGAGATGTTCAAGAAAAGATTTTCATGGAAGTTCTTCTATACAAACACGGATTTTATATCATTTGATATGAATAAATATAATCAATTATTAGTTCCAATAGTTGAAGAATAAAATATAAATTAAGGACAAAATAAAATGAATTTTGAAAAATACCCTTTTGAAAAATTAGCAATATTATTAGAAGATGTTACTGCAAATAAAGATTTTGAAGAATCTGTTTTAACTATTGGTGAACCAAAATTTGAAACACCTGATTTTATACAAAATGCACTAAAAAACTCTAGTTCATTACTAAAAAAGTATCCTGCAAGTGCTGGAATACCAGAATTAAAAGATGCAATGATAAATTTTGTAAATACAAGATTTGATGTTAAATTAGATGTTAATCAAATTATTCCAACTTTTGGAACAAGAGAAGCATTATTTAACTTCCCTCAATTTGCCTTATTTGATATTAAAGATCCTGTAATTGCATATACAAATCCTTTTTACCAGATTTATGAAGGTGCTGCAATTGCTAGTCGTGCTGAAGTTATTCATATTAATCTTACAAAAGAGAATGATTTCAAAGCACATTTAAGTGATGAAGAATTACAAAGATGTGACCTTGTAATTTTAAACTTTCCTAATAATCCAACAGCTGGTTCTATGAGTAAAGAAGAGTTATCTGTATGGGTTGAAAAAGCATTAAAGTTTGATTTTATTTTAATAAATGATGAGTGTTATTCTGAAATTTATTTTAATAAAGAAGATAAACCAGCATCACTTTTAGAAGCAAGTATTTTAGTTGGAAATACTGATTTTAAAAATGTACTTGTAATGAACTCTATTTCAAAAAGAAGTTCAGCACCAGGATTACGTTCAGGTTTTGTAGCAGGTGATGCTAAGATATTAAAAGAGTATTTACAATATAGAACTTATGTAGGTTGTGCATCACCAGTTCCATTACAACAAGCTGCTGTTGTTGCTTGGAATGATCAAGAGCATGTTGATTACTTTAGATCTGTATATAAGCAAAACTTTATATTAGCAGAAGAAATTTTAGGAACAAAAATACCACAAGCTACATTTTATATTTGGTTAGAAGTTCAAGATGAATTAGAATTTACTAGAAACTTATATAAAGAAAAAAATATAAAAGTAGTACCAGGTTCTTTCTTAGGTAGAGAAGAACAAGGTAAAAACTATGTAAGAATTGCACTTGTTGAAAATGAAGAAAAAACAAAAGAAGTATTATTAAGATTAAAGGATTTTATAAATGGATAAAAAAGAGTTAAATGAAGCAAGAACAAATCCTGAGTTCTTAGATTATTTAGAAGAAACAAGAATTAAATCAATGGCAGAAAAAAATATTTCTGCTATGTATGAGACATTAGATTCAATGTTAGTATTAGATTTAGATGAAGAAAAAATCAATAAATTATATGAAGAGATTTTAAAAACTTCTTTTGAGAATGTAGAAGTTATTGTAAATGAAAATAAAAGACTAAATTTGGAAGGTGATAATTTACTTTATGTAAGAGCTTTTTATGAACATGCAATTGAGAAATGGTCTTATGATAATTTTGATGGAGCAAAAGAATTAATTTTTGTATTAGCTAATATTATTGATGATAATATCTTAGAACAAGCATTAAATGTATTAATTATTGTGTTATCACAAAAACAACAATTAGATACTTTTTATGATAAAGAAGTAGATTTTGAAAAAGAAAGTGAAGATGAAAAATATGGATATTTTATCATTAATTTCAATTTTGAAAAAGAAAACTTTATTAATAAAAATAGTGAACTTTTAGCAAAAGAGTATTCAAATTTAAAACATCTATTGGATAGTTAATGAAAGTTCATTTTATTGGTATAGGTGGAATTGGCCTTTCTGCCTTAGCTAGATTTTTAAATAATGATGGACACGAAATTAGTGGTTCAGATATGAAAAAATCTCCTATTACAGAAGATTTAATAAATGAGGGTATAAAAGTAACTTGCCCTCAAAGTGCAGATAATATTCAAGAAGATTTTGATTTAGTAATTTATTCAGCTGCGGTTACAGATGAAAACCCTGAATTAATCCAATCAAGAATGAAACAAATAAGAACATTATCAAGAAAAGAAGCATTACCAATTGTATTAGGTGATAAAAAGAATTATTGTGTAGCAGGTGCGCATGGTAAGTCTACTACAACTGCAATCTTAGCTTCAATATTACAAAGTTCAGCACTTATTGGTGCAATATCAAAAGAGTTTGGTTCAAACTTTAAATATGTAAATGATTTAGTTGCTTTTGAAGCTGATGAATCTGATGCTAGTTTTTTACTTTCAAACCCTTATTGTTCAATAGTAACAAATGCAGAACCTGAACATATGGAATATTATAATTATGATTATGATAAATTTTTTCAAGCTTATGAAACATTTATAAACCTTGCAAAAAAAAGAGTGATAAATGCAGAAGATGAATATCTAAAAAAATTAAAAATAGATGAAGATACAATAAAGTTATATCCAAGTAAAGATATAAAAAATGTTTCTTATGTTTTAAAAGATAATGAACCTTATACAAAATTTGAATTATTAGATTATGGATATTTTGAAGTTTGGGGATTTGGTTATCATATAGCTTTAGACGCATCTTTAGCAATATTAGCTGCATTAAATGAACTAAGTATTGAAGAAATTAAAACTAATATCTTAAAATATAAAGGTATTAAAAAAAGATTTGATGTTGTTCAATCAAACGATAAATTTGTTGTAATTGATGATTATGCACATCATCCAACAGAAATCTTAGCAACAATTCAATCTATACTTGAATATGATAAAATCAAAAAAATGTCTAAAAAAGTTGTAATTTGGCAACCTCATAAATACTCAAGAACTATTGATAATCTTGAAGGCTTTAAAGCCTGTTTTAAAGGATGTGATGAATTAGTAATATTGCCTTTATGGACAGTTGCAGGTGAAAAGAAAGTAGATATAAATTTCCAAAAAGAGTTTGAAGTTTATAATCCTATTTTTGCACATAGTTTACAAACATCAGAAGGAAAAATACAATTAATTAATGATAATAAAATTGTAAAAACTTATGAAGATGGAATTATTCTAGGTGTAGGTGCTGGAGATATTACTTATCAACTAAGACATTAATAAATTCTCTAAACATTAAATAAAGGTTATTATACTAAAATAATATATTGCTTTATAAAAAGGAATATATTATGAAAATATTAGTTAGAAAGTTTTTAGAAAAAGAGTCAACAGCTGGCTTGATTTTAATATTTGTTACAATTATCGCATTAATATTTAGTAATACCTTTTTATCAGAATTTTACACTACATTTTTACATACTAAAATAGAGTTAAGAGTAGGGGATTTCTTAGAAATCTCCAAACCTTTAATACTTTGGGTTAATGATGGTCTTATGGCCATATTCTTTTTACTTATTGGTTTAGAGATAAAAAGAGAACTTATCTTAGGTCATTTATCAACTTTTTCAAATATAGCATTACCTGCAATTGCAGCAATTGGTGGAATGCTTGTACCTGCATTAATCTTTGTATATTTTAACTTTGATAATGAATTCGCTCTAAAAGGCTGGGCTATTCCTACTGCTACTGATATTGCCTTTGCTTTAGGGATACT
>NZ_JBGUES010000088.1:0-9231 GCF_041821165.1 Poseidonibacter sp.
TAGAACAAATATTAGATAAATTTAAAGATAAGAAGTAAATGAAAGATAAATTAATAACACAAATAAAAGAGCTAATCAAAGTTAATCCATCTGAAACAATTGAGATAAATCCAAATTATTTAGAATATTTTACAGAAGATGAATTAATTTCAATTATAAATCAATTGCAATATAAAAAAAATGAAATAAACAATATTACATCTGAGTATTTAACAGAAATTTATGAAAAAACAAAAAAAGATGAGATATAATAATCGACTATAAAGGATTTCAATTGATAAATTGGCAAAATATTAAAGAACAATTAGTTAAATTTTTAGAAGATGAAGTAAAAAAAACTGGATTAAGTAATGTTACAGTTGGTTTATCTGGTGGATTAGATTCAGCTGTTGTAGCAGTATTATGTAAAGAAGTTTTTGGAGATAAATTAAATTGTGTTTTAATGCCATCTCAATTTTCTTCAAAAAGTTCAACAGATGATGCAATTGAATTATGTGAAAAATATAATATCAAATATGAAATAGTATCAATAGAACCAATGGTTAGTGCTTTTATTGATAATATGGATAATGATAGCTTAAGAATTGGTAATTTTAGTGCAAGAATGAGAATGTCAGTATTATATGATATATCTTCACGAGAAAAATCTTTAGTTATTGGTACATCAAATAAAAGTGAACTTTTATTAGGTTATGGTACTATTTTTGGAGATATCGCTTGTGCTATTAATCCTCTTGGTGAAATATATAAAAGTGATGAATTTGAATTTGCAAAATTTATAGGTGTAACAGATGCTATTTTAAATAAAGCTCCAAGTGCAGATCTTTGGGATGGGCAAAGTGATGAAAATGAACTAGGATATACATATAAGCAAATGGATGATGTTTTAAAGCCAATGATTGATGAAAATAAATCAAAAGATGAATTAATAAATTTAGGTTTTGATGAAAAATTAATTAATATGTTAGAATACAGAGTTAAAGCAAATGCCTTTAAAGGTAAATTACCAACAATCGCAAGTATTAATTGGAGTTAAAATGATAAAAAAAGATATTGCAATTTACAAAGCTTCTTTAGATAATGATGAATTAAATCAAATAAGAAGTGTTTTAGAATCAAAAAACGATTTATCAAAAGTTTTAGAGTTTGAAGAAAGAATGAAAGATTTTATTGGAGCTAAACATGCAATTGCTACTGCAACATCAACAGCAGCAATTCATTTAGCATTAAGTGCAATAAAATTAAAAAGAGGTGATAAGATTTTAATGTCTGTAAACTCTTTTGTTAATTTACCTGAAGTTGTAAGACACTTTGATGCAGAGCCTGTTTTTATTGATATTAATATGGAAGATATGAATATTGATGTAAATAAGTTTGAACAAGCACTTGCTGAAAATAAATCAAAAAAATTAAGAGGTGCAATTATTACTTTTGTTGCAGGTCAAACTCCTGATTTAGATAGAATTTATGATATTGCTAAAAAATATGGAATCATACTTATTGAAGATTGTAGATCAGCTTTAGGTGTTACATATAATGGAAAAAAAGTTGGGAATTTAAGAGCTGATATGACAATCTTTTCTACAAACCCATCAAATAGTAAATATGCAATTTCAAGATCAGGTGTAATTGTAACAGCAAATGAAGAAATAGCAAATAGAGCAAAACTTCTAAGAACACATGCTTTAACTACTACTTATGATAGTTATGGAAACTTAGATTATGTTTATGATGTAGTTGATATTGGACATAAATATGATTTATCTGAACTTGATGCTGCGTATGCTCTTGCTCAATTAAATAAAACAGAAAAATTTATTAAAAGAAGAAAAGAGATTGCAAAACTTTATGAAAAAAGATTAGCAGGTGTAAAACATATTACAATTTTACCTCATAAAGATGAACATATTTTCACGCAATTTATTATTAAAGTTTCAAGAAATAGAGATGCATTTGCAAGAGCTTTAAAAGATAGAGGAGTTGCTACTGGACTTAACTATATTCCATTACATCTTTTATCTTATTATAAAACAAAATATTCAATAAAAATTACAGCATTTTCAAATGCTTTAAATAACTATCAACAAATATTATCATTACCTATGTATGCAGGTTTAAGTGATGATGAAGTTAAATATGTTTGTGATCAAGTAATTGATGTAGCCTCTGAGTGGGTTTAATTAGAAGTTGAAACAAAAACTATATACTTGGATTGAAGATTATCTCTTCTTTCCTAATTCTTTTCAGCAATTAATCTCTTTTTTATTATTACCATTAACTTTTTTATATATGTTAATTATTCTTTTAAAAAGAACTTTTGCAAAAGAGATTGATTTAGGAATTCCAGTTATTTCAATTGGAAATATAATAGTCGGTGGAAGTGGTAAAACTCCAATGGCAATTAAATTAGCATCAAAATATGAAAAAGCTTGTGTAATTTTAAGAGGTTATGGACGAGAATCAAAAGGTTTATTTGTTGTTTCTAAATTTGGAGAAATTTTAGTTGATACTAAAACTTCAGGTGATGAAGCAATGCTTTTAGCAAAATCATTAACAAATGCTACAATAATTGTAAGTGAAGATAGAGTTAAAGCAATCTTAAAAGCAAAAGAGTTAAATTGTAAAATTGTATTTTTAGATGATGGTTTTTCAAAATATCAAATTAAAAAATTCAATATTTTATTAAGACCTAAAAAAGAGCCTACAAATATTTATTGTTTGCCAAGTGGTGGATATAGAGAACCAAAAGGTTTATATGCTTGTGCAGATTTAGAGTTAAAAGAGGGTGTTGATTTTAATAGAGTTATAACTATTAAAAAAGATTATAAAAATACAACTTTACCAGAAAAAGTTTTACTTTTAACAGCAATTTCAAAACCAAAAAGATTATTAGAGTTCTTACCAAAAGATACAAAAATGATAAGTTTTCCTGATCATTATAATTTTGTCATTGATGATATAAAAAAAATACAAGATGAGTACAAAGATTATTCAATTGTTACAACAGGAAAAGATTTAGTAAAATTAGATAAGTTTAATATACAAAATTTGTATTTAATGGATTTAGATATAAAACTTAATGAAAATGTAGATTTTTCAATTATGAAAGAGTTTATAAATTCATATAATACTTAAAAATAAAAAGAGTTTACTTTAAAAATATTTTAATTAATGATAAATATTTTTTTGGGTATTCTACAAATTTAAATATACATTAGGATAACAAATGTTTGATAATTCAGTAAAAGCGTATAGCGAAGCTTGTAATGTAATTCCAGGAGGAGTTGATTCTCCTGTTCGTGCATTTAAAAGTGTAGGTGGAACTCCTCCATTTATAGCAAGAGGTGAGGGTGCATTTATGTACGATATCGATGATAATAAATATCTAGATTTCGTTCAAAGTTGGGGGCCACTTATTTTTGGTCATTGTGATAAAGATATTGAAGAAGCAGTGATCCAAACTGTTAAAAAAGGTTTATCTTTTGGTGCACCAACTGAATTAGAAACAAGTTTAGCTAATGAAATAGTTGATATGTTTGATAATATTGATAAAGTAAGATTCGTAAGTTCAGGTACAGAAGCTGTAATGTCTGCTATTAGACTTGCGCGAGGAGTTACAGGAAAAGATGATATCTTAAAGTTTGAAGGATGTTACCATGGGCACTCTGATTCTTTATTAGTACAAGCTGGGTCTGGAATGGCAACATTTGGAGCACCAAGTTCTCCTGGAGTTCCTGCTGATTTAACAAAACATACTTTACTTTGCGAATATAATAATATTGAAAATCTAAAAAAATGTTTTGAAGATTCAAATGATATTGCTTGTATCATAATTGAACCAATTGCTGGAAATATGGGATTAGTTCCTGCTTCAGAAGAATTTTTAAAAGCTTGTAGAGAATTATGTGATGCTAATGGTGCATTATTAATTTTTGATGAAGTAATGACTGGTTTTAGAGCTTCTTTAAAAGGTGCAAGTGGAATTTTACAAACACAAGCTGATATTATTACTTTTGGAAAAGTAATTGGTGCAGGAATGCCAGTAGGGGCTTTTGCATCATCAAAAGAGATTATGGGACATCTTTCACCAGATGGTGCTGTTTATCAAGCAGGAACATTAAGTGGTAATCCAGTTGCTATGAGTGCAGGATTAGTAAGTTTAAGAAAGTTAAAAGCAAATCCTTCTATTTATGAAGATTTAAATGCTAAAGCACTTAGATTAGTAAATGGATTAAAATCAGCTGCAAATGCTAATAATATTCCATTACAAATTAATACAAGAGGATCTATGTTTGGATTCTTTTTCTGTGAAGAAGAACCAACAAATATTAAAGAAGTTGCAAAATGTGATTTCCAAAGATTTGGAAAATTTCATCATGAAATGCTAAAAAGAGGTTTCTATTTTGCTTGTTCTCAATACGAAGCAGGATTTATTTCAACTGTTATGACAGATGAAAATATTGATGATTGTATAAAAGCAGCATCAGACATTATGAAAAATTTATAAAAGGAATTTATATGGAAACTTTAAAAAACGTAGAATTAGTAAAAAAAGCAAATGTTTATTTTGATGGAAATGTTACAAGCAGATCATTTATTGATAGTGATGGTTCAAAAAAATCTTTAGGTATTATGATGCCTGGTACTTACAATTTTGGTACTGCTGAAGCTGAATTAATGGAAATTATTGATGGTAATGTACAAGTAAAATTAGCAGGTTCTGATACTTGGAATACTTATACTGCAAATACATCATTTGATGTTCCAGCTAATTCAAATTTTGATATAAAAGTTGAAACTATTACAGATTATTGCTGTTCATATATAAAATAATTAGGGAATCAATATGAAAGAAAATAATAATGATTTTACACCAAAACACAGAGGTAAACTTGAAGCTTTAGATAATCTATCTTTAGGTTTATCAATGGTTGCAGCCGTTGCTATTGGATTTGGTATTGGTTATGGATTAAGAGAACTTACAGGATACTCATGGACTTTATGGTTAGGTCTTTTTTGGGGTGTTGCAGCAGCTATTTTAAATATCTTTAAAGCTTATAAACGTGCTCAAAAGCAGTATGAAGGATTAGAAAATGATCCTAGATACGCACATAGAGCAAAGCATGGAGATAAAGCAACAGATGATAAAGATGAAGATTAATTCATCAATTAAGAATTTTGCAAAGGTTTTTATTGTTTTAAACCTTTGTTTAATAATTTCTGTATTAGTACTAAAAGACGCTATTTGGCTTTTAAATACTCAAGTTGCTTTTATATCATCTTTATTTATTACAATTGCTTCATTTTTATCATATAGAAAGAATATTCAAGGAAGATTATCAAACCTTGATATTTCTAAAAGTAATAAAACAGAAGATAGAGATAAAATTGATGAAATAGATGATCCTTATGATTTATATACAGAATATGAAGAAATACCAGAAGAAGAGTTAACTCCTGAAAAAATAAAAGAGATTATCAATGATGAAAAATCAAAAGTAAAAAAAGACTCTTTTAAAAATACAATCTTTTCAGCTACTGGTTTTTTATCTATTTATAGAGTATTAGGTTATTCAACATTAATTTTCGGATTTTTTGCATTAAATAATAATAAACTTTTTATTCCAATGGCATTTATTATTGGTTTAGGAATTGTTCCTCTTGGAGTATTATTATCGAAGCTTTTAGATAAAAAATAAAAGCTTCGAATAAATTAAATTATTAGTGGTAAATCTATAGTAATCTTATTTTCATTAGAGCTTACTATAAATGAGCTATCTTCTTTATAACTTAAGCTTTGAGTATTAGCATTTATATCAGATGCTATCTCAACAGTAATTAAAGAGTATTTCTTTCCTTCAATTCTTATATATTCACCAATTTTTAACATAATAGAACATCTAATAGTATTTGAACCTATAAATGATTCAAATACCTGATTAAGAGTTTTAATAAATGAACTTGCATCTAATTTAAACTCAGGAATAGATGGATCATAATTTTTTGTATAAACAGTATCTGTTTTTATTTTACTAGTTGATATTGCTAAATCAACTAGTGTAAAAATATTAGTACTATTAATGTTTTTAATATTTAGTTTTGATTCTTTTTTTACCATCGCACTTTTGTAAAGCTTCATATGAATTTCATCTTCATTATCATACATAACTGTTATTGCATAAAAAGTGTAGTTTTTAACTACTAAATCAATATAAGAAGTTTCTGCTCCAAAAGATTTTGGAGCATATTTTAAGGCTAATTCAAAAAGCTCTTTTTGTTTTATTCTACTTAATAAAAATTGAGCTTCTGAATTAGAATAAATAATCTTTGAAGTAGAAGAAAAAGAAACAACAGGGTTTAAATCTAATTCAACCCAATCTTCAAAAAATTTCATTTCCTAGCTTTCTACGTAGTTCTTAAGATTTTTACCAACTTTTGGATGTTTCAGTTTTTTAATAGCACTTGATTCAATTTGTCTAACTCTTTCTCTTGTAACAGAAAGTTCTCTACCAATCTCTTCTAGTGTTCTATCTGATGCATCCGACATTAGTCCAAATCTCATTCTAACAACTGCTTGTTCTCTTTCGTTTAATTGTCCTAATATTTGATCAATTTGATTTTGTAAATCTTCTTTCATAATATTATCAACTGGTGTTGGAGCTTTTTCATCAGGTACAAAGTCACCAAATTTACCATCATCATCAGATCCAATAGGAGCTTCAAGAGATACAGGTTCTTTTGTAATTTTAATTACTTGTTTAACTTTATCAACAGGTAATCCAACTTCTTTTGAGATTTCCTCAACATCTGGCTCTTTACCATTTTCTTGAATACCTTTTCTAATGATTTTATTAATTCTATTAATAGTTTCAATCATATGAATTGGAATTCTAATTGTTCTAGCTTGATCAGCAATTGCTCTTGAAATTGCTTGTCTAATCCACCATGTTGCATAAGTAGAGAATTTATAACCTTTTTTATATTCAAACTTATCAACAGCCTTCATAAGACCGATATTTCCTTCTTGAATTAAATCTAAGAAAGGTAAACCTCTATTTGTATATCTTTTTGCAATAGATACAACAAGTCTAAGGTTTGATTTTGCCATTCTTGTTTTTGATTTATCAGTAATATCTTTACCACGTTTAATTTGCTCTAAAACATCTTTTAGTTCTTCTGGTTCTAAATCAAAACCATCTTTTGAAGCTTCTGCTGTTTGGAATAGTTTTTTAATTTCCATATATGTAGAAACCATAGTAGCTTCAGGAACCATACCTGTGATTTGAACTTTAGTTAAATTAACAATATTATCTAAAATCTTTTTATGATTTTCTAATAATGTATCATTAAATAATGGTAATTTGTACTCAAGTCTTTTAAGTTCATGTTCAAAACCAGTATCTGACTTAAGTGCTGTTTCCATTGCTTTTACAATTTCTGTAATAAGTTTAGAAGTAGGTCCTAAATCTAATAACGCTTCTTTTAATATTTTCTTTTTAAATGCAACTGCTAAATTAAATACCATTTGGTCTAATTCAGAATCAGATTTTGCAGTTTCTTTTGATAAGAATTTAAGCCAATCTTTTTTAGCTTTTTCAAGAATTTTAAATGCATCAACAATTGTTTGTGCTCTTTTATCTAATTTCTTTTGTTTTTTACCATCAGCTTTTTCTTCTGAATCATCATCTGAATCATCTTCTTCAACTTCTGGTTCATCAGATGAATTATCTGAATCTTCATCATCAAAGTTTCTAAATAATTCTTTTACTTTTCTCTCTCTATTAACAAGAGGTTCTTTATACTCTAAAATAAAGTCAATTAAATAAGGTACGTAACAGATTGCATCTAAAATTACATCCTCACCCATTTCAATTTTTTTAGATATTTCAATCTCTTCTTCTTTAGTAAGTAATGGAATTTGTCCCATTTCTCTTAGATACATTCTTACAGGAGAATCTGATCTTGACCATTCTAATAACTCTTTGTTTTTAAGAAGATCATAAACATCATCTTCATTCATTATTAGTTTTTCTCTTTGTTCTCTTCTTTTTTGTGCTTCTTCAGCATTCATTCTTTTTGCTTGTTCTTGCGAACTAATAACTGTTACGTTAAATAACTGGATATATGCTAAAAGTTTTTTAATGTTTGGGGCAGAAGGAGATTTAGGAAAGACTTTTATAATTTTTTCATAAGTTAATACAGAATCTTTATACTCTTTAACTAGTTGCTCTATTGATTTATTTAAATCTTTTACGCTCATGGATAGAAATTCCTCTTTGTTTAAATATGCTTTGTATTATACCGAAATTAATTATATTCTTGATTAAAAAAACTCAATTTAATCAAATATTACTAAATCTTTAGCTAAAATACAATCCTTTTGAAAATAATTGTTTAATGATTTTAATAAGTAGATTAAATATAAGGATACAAAATATGAACAAAATTACTGGAAAAGTTTGGAACTTTGGAGCAA
Organism: Poseidonibacter sp.; assembly: GCF_041821165.1. Classification (NCBI taxonomy): domain Bacteria; kingdom Pseudomonadati; phylum Campylobacterota; class Epsilonproteobacteria; order Campylobacterales; family Arcobacteraceae; genus Poseidonibacter; species Poseidonibacter sp. Next base: position 8,477 of record NZ_JBGUES010000088.1, read on the forward strand.
ATATTGATACTGATGTTATCATTGCTGCAAGATACTTAAATAGCTCAGACCCACAACATTTAGCGAAGTATGTTATGGAAGATGCAGACCCTGAATTTCCAAATAAATTAGGAAAAGGTGATATTATTGTTGCTGGTGAAAACTTTGGATGTGGAAGCTCTAGAGAACATGCACCAATCGCATTAAAAGCAGCAGGTGTAGCAGCTGTTGTAGCTCCATCATTTGCAAGAATTTTCTATAGAAATGCATTTAATATGGGATTACCAATTTTTGAATTACCAGAATCTTTAGAAATTAAAGAAGGTCAAGAAATTTCAATTGATTTTGATGCTGGTACAATTGTTAATAATACAACAAATAAATCTTATGAATTTACTCCAATTCCTCCATTTATGCAAGAATTAATTGCAAGTGGTGGTTTAATAAATTATGCAAAAGAAGAAGCCAAAAAGGAAGCTAAATAATGAAAAAATATAACATTTCTTTAATTAAAGGTGACGGTATTGGTCCAGAAATCGTAGATGAAGCTATAAAAGTTTTAGATGCAGTATCAGGAGCTTGTGATTTTACATTAGATTACAAAGAGTATTTAATGGGCGGAATTGCAATTGATGAAACTGGTGTTCCTTTACCTCAAGAAACTATAAATGGTGTATTAAATTCTGATGCATGTTTATTTGGTGCTATTGGTGGAGAAAAATGGGATACACTTCCTAGAGAATTAAGACCAGAAACTGGACTTTTAAAGTTTAGAG
>NZ_JBGUES010000089.1:0-9121 GCF_041821165.1 Poseidonibacter sp.
CTTGCAGGAAATATCGAGTGTAATTACTTAGATGAAAAAGATTATGAATTTGGTTTTATTTTAGGAAAAGATTTTTGGGGTAAAGGATATGCAACTGAAATAGGTAAAGCACAAATTGATTTTATCAAGAATGAATTAAAAGGAAAAAGAGTATTAGCTTTAGTTCATAAAGATAATATTGGTTCAATTAAAACAATTGAAAAACTTGGTTTAATTCATTTAACAACTGTACAAACTGATGGTAGAGGAAATAGAGAAGTTTATATAAAAAATTTTTAATGTTTACATTAAAATAATACTCTCCGTATTTTATACTATAAATTGTTCAACAACCTGTACCTTATTAAACATGCTTCAAATTTCAACTCTTTTGGAACAGACTATTTTTTAGTAAAACTATTCCAAAAGTAAGAGGTTGTGAAATAGACTGTTCAGAGTTTTATGTCCTATTTAGTGTAACCATATCATAAATTTATCATTACCCCAAGATATAGTCTAAAAAGGTCAATGTATTTAACTATAGTATTTTCTCCTGCCCAATTCTATAAAGCGCAAAATCATACTTAATAGGATCTTCTCCATCAAACTCTTTTAACTTTTCAGTTATTAAAATAGCTGATTTCAAATCATATGTTTTTCTTGTTAACAGTCCTAACTTTTGTGATACTTTGAAAGTATGAGTATCAAGTGGTAGAAGTAAATCTTTTTTATCTACTCCACTCCAAAGTCCCATATCAAGATTGTCTTTTCTTACCATCCAACGCAAGAACATATTCCATCTTTTATATGGTGCATTTCCTATTTCTTTTATATTTCCTTCTTTATCTCTTTTTAAAGGGCTTGATACTAAGAAAGTGAAACCTTGTGATTTATAGTTTGCTACTTCATGAATTTTTGTGATTACTTTATCTAATCCTTCTAGGATTGACTTATCTTTTTTGTAGCCTTCAAGAAAGATATTGTTTAAACTGTCACTTTGTTTTAACCGTTTGAATGTCTTAAATATAACTTTAATATCTTCACTATTTTGAAAACGATAATAACAATTATCAAGTTCTTTATCTATTATTTCATCACTTGCGTTTAATAAATCAAAATTTAAAGTATCTAAAAATTTCACTATAAGTGACGCTTTTCCATATGCAAAAAGTGCACATAGAAGTATTATATATTCATCGCTGTATCTACTTGCTACTAAAAGTGGGTCAGGTTTATCATATGATAGTTCACAATCATTGTTTCTATCACAAACTTCTTTATTTAATAGCTCTTTTATATTATTCATTGCTTATCCATATTTTTGATTTGCTATAATAGCACCAATTAAAATAAAAGAGTGTTAAATGAAAAAAATGAAAAATATTCTAATAACTGGATGTTCTACAGGTATTGGCTTAGAGACTGCACTTGCATTAAAATATCATGGATACAAAGTATATGCAAGTGCTAGAAAAGATGAAGATATTAAAAAATTAGAAGATTTAGGATTTCATACTTTTAAAATAGATGTTACAAAAAAAGATGATATTTCAAATGCTTTTAAAACTATTCTAAAAAATGATAAAACATTAGATGCAGTTTTTAATAACGCAGGTTATGGACAACCAGGAGCAGTTGAAGATATTACAACTGATGTTTTAAGAGAACAATTTGAAACTAATCTTTTTGGTTTACATGAAGTTACATTACAAGCTATGAAAATATTTAGAAAACAAGGCTTTGGTAAAATAGCTCAACATAGTTCAGTTTTAGGAATTATTTCACTAAAATTCAGAGGTGCTTATAATGCTAGTAAATATGCAATTGAAGGTTTAAATGACACTTTAAGACAAGAGGTTTTAGGAAGTAATATTTTTATTTCTACAATAAATACAGGACCTGTTACATCAAAATTTAGAGCAAATGCATTAAAAAAATTTAATGAGCATATTGATATTAGAAATAGCCATTTTTCAGATATTTATATAAATGAACTAAAGAAAAGACTTGAAACAAACGATGATAAAGCACCTTTTAATCTACCTGCAAGTTCAGTTGCAAATGTAGTTTTACAGATTATGAAAAGTAAAAAACCAAAACCTAGATATTATGTTACAAAAGCTACTCATTTATTAGGCTTTTTTAAACGAATACTACCAACTTCTATAATGGATAAATTGCTAAATAGAATATAAAAGAATTAGATTTAAATCAATTTATCTAATTCTTTTTCATCTGTTTTATTAGCTGTGCTAAAGTTAAATTCACAGCTTTTAAGACACTTGTTTCTAAAATCTTTGCATTATTTAAAATCATACTTTTTTCATAAATATAGTTTTCATCTTCCAAAGAATTTTCTGCAATATCATCATATACACTTTCGCCATTTCTATTTAAAATCTTAATTTGTATTTGCATTTGTATTTGTGCTTTTGAAGAAAAAACAGGAGTTTGAATAATACTTTTTGCAACTAATAGATGAATTGTATATTCAGAACCAAAAGATACAAACTTATCTTTATATATTTCATCATTTGTCATTAAAGATGTAAATTCATCTTTTATTAGATTTGATAATGAAACATTATGTAAAGCCAAACTTTTTTGTAATACCAAAGCCTTATCATTTGATATAGAAGGTCTTATAGAAGTACCAATTCCAATACCAACAAATCTAGCTATTTGTCCACCTACTCCTAAACCAACAGAGATTGGACTTGAGATTGTTTTTGCAGGTCTTACAATAGTTATATTTTTATCAAGAGAAAAAGATTTTATGTTTTTATTTATATCTATTTCATTTTTTGAAGAACAGGAAGTAAAAAGAAGTACAAAAGTTAGTAATAAAACATTAAGTAAATATTTCATGATTTAATCCTTTAAATCAATTGTACTCTTAAAATGTTTAAGATAAAAAAAGAGAGTCTCCTCTCTTTTTTATTAAGCTTTGAAGTATGGTTTCCCATAAAATCTTATAACAAGGAAAATAACTAATAATCCAAGTGGTAAAAGAATATAAACAGGTACTCCAAAAGCAGCTGGTAAATAACCAAAAAGAACAGCAACCGCTCCTACAAAAACTGCATAATACATTTGCGTAGAAATATGATCCATATGATCACAAGATGCAGCCATTGAAGATAAAATTGATGTATCTGAAATTGGTGAACAATGATCCCCAAAAATTGCACCAGTTAAAACAGCTCCAATATTTAATACAATATATGAATGTAAATCAGTACCTTCTAATCCTGTATTTATTCCAACAGCACTTGCAAGAGGAATTGTTAAAGGCATTAAAATTCCCATAGTACCATATGATGTACCAGTTGAGAATGAAATAATAGAACCTAAAATAAAGATTATTGAAGGAAGAATAAACTGAGGAGTACTATGTGATAACACTGTAACTAAATAATGAGCAGTACCAACCTCTTTCATAACAGCACTTAAAGACCAAGCAAGAATTAAAATCACAGCTGTAATTACAAGTGCTTTTGCTCCAAATACCCAAGTTTCAATTGCATCATGAATATCAAATATTTTTTGTTGTAATCCCATACCAATAGCAACTAATGATGCTAATAATGCTGCTTCAAAAATAACAACAGAAGCATCAGCTGAACCAAAACATTCTCTAATTGCATAAAAAGAATAAGGTGCTGCTTCAACAGCTTTTAAAACTTCACCCTCTAAAGATGATAATCCATTTAAATAAAACCCTACAATAGCAACTATAATTAGAACAGCAATAGGAATAATTGCATTATAAATAGAGTACTCTATTCCATCTTTTGGAAGCATAAATGAATTTTCTTGATTCATTACACCTTTTGATTTTGGATTAGAAACATGACCTGTTTCATGAGCTCTTAGAGCTGCTTTATGCATTGGCCCAAACTCTCTTAGAGTATAAGCTGAAAAGAAAACAAATGCAAGCATTAAGATATTATAAAATCTATAAGGAAGAGTTTCAACAAAAACAGCAAAAGCATTTACTTCAGGTTGTCCTAAAATTGCATAAGCATCTTTAATTAAAGATAATTCATATCCAACCCAAGTAGAAATTAGTGCAAGTCCAGCAATAGGAGCAGCAGTAGAATCAATAATAAAGGCAAGTTTTTCTCTTGAAACTTTTAGTTTATCAGTAACAGGTCTCATAATAGGTCCAACAATTAATGAGTTTGCATAATCATCAAAGAAGATAAAAAATCCCATAATCCATGTATATATTTGCGCACTTGCAGGAGTTTTTGCTCTTTTTGCTAACTTTTGTGCAATTGCTCTTGGACCACCCATTTTAGTAATAACAGCAATCATACCACCAATTGTTAATACTTGAAGAACAATTCCTGCGTTCCATGAATCAGCTAATGAGCCAACCATTTTTTCTGACATATCAACAAATGCATTAAAAAATGCAACAAATACATTAGAACCAGTAATATTTACCATAAATGTACCAGTGAAGATACCCATAAATAATGAAAAAATAACATTTCTAGTTAAGAAGGCTAAAATAATTGCGACCAATGGAGGTAACATTGTAAGAAAACCGTAAGTAATAGAGTTATCTTTTGCATCTGCTAATAACATTATTGGAAGAAATGCCATTATGATTAAAGTTTTTAAAAACTTATTCAAAAGAATCCTTTATAATTGAAAATTAAGAGAAGGATTATATCGATAAATGTTTTAAAAGTAGTAATAAACTTGCAAAAAGATACATATAACTTGTATTATTGGTTTATATTAGTAGCAATTTTATTGATAAATTAATGTAATTTTTATGAAACTTACACTTTTTGAACTTCTTTTGAATTAAGGTATTCTTGAAGAAAATCAGAGATTTGAATTAAACAAAATGTGATTATAAATATCATTAGACCAGGGAAAAAACTAACCCACCATGCAATATCTATTACAGATTTTCCATCACTTAAAAGTGAACCCCAAGACATATTTGGAGGATTTATACCAAGTCCTAAAAAAGATAAACCTGATTCAGCTAAGATAGAACCACCAACTGCAAAAGTAAATGATATTAAAAAAATTGGAGCTAGTAATGGTGCAAAATATTTAAAAATGATTTTTCTTTTTGATACATTTGCTAGTGTTAGTATTTTTATATATGGTTTTGTGCTAATTGCAAAACTTTCACTTCTAATAAGTCTTGCCATTCCCATCCATCCAGTTATTGAAATAACAATAATTAAGATTACAGAAGATGCTTGAATATATGAAACTAAAGCAAGAAGTAAAAAAAATGTTGGAAATGTTAGAAATAGATCGATAATAATTGTAATACTTTTATCAATATTACCTTTAAAATAACCTGCATTAATTCCAATAAAAAGACCTATTAAAGAAGAGATACTAGCAGCTAAAAAGCCAATGATTAAAGATGTTTGTCCACCTTCTAAAACTCTTGCTAAAATATCCCGTCCTAATCTATCAGTACCAAATAAATGCTGTAAACTTGGAGATTGTAATATTTTATCAGGGTTTAATTCGTATGGAGAAATTGTATAAAAAAGTGGCATAAAAAATACTAATAATATAATAGTTAATAGTAAGTAAGATGCCACTTTTATCATAATGTTATTCTTCTGAATAAGAGTAGTAAGATAATGAACTTTTACCAAATTTTTTAGTTTTATTTAAAGAAAACTTTCCTAAAACTTCTGGCATTTCTAAAGTTGAAATATGTTCAAAAACAACCATATAAACATTTTCATTTTCAATTTGTTCAACCATTTGAAATGATTTTGTATAAATATCTTCCATTCCTTCTCTATGATCAAATGGAGGATCGATATAAATAATTAATTCATCAGATGAATTTTTTAAGTTATCAATTATTATTGGAGTTTGAACAAAAGTATCTCCAAGCATAGTTTGACAAGAATTTATATCGATATTTTTACAGTTATGTACTAAAATATTATAAGATTTTCTATCTAATTCAACAAAATAAGCTCTTTTTGCATCTCTACTAATAGCTTCAAGTCCAATTGAACCTGAACCTGCGAATGCTTCTACAAAAATTTTATCAATAATATCAAATTGTAAAACATTAAAAAAAGATTCTTTTAATCTTGACTTTGAACTTCTTGTAACTTCTAAAGATGGTAATTCTAAAAGTTTACCTTTATATTTACCTGCGATGATTCTTGTTGTTGGTTTATTTATTTTCATGTGTCTCTTATATAGTTTATTTTTTGTATTATAGTAAAATTTTGTTGAGGGTTTTATTTATAAAAAACCTGTGCATAAAGCACAAGTTTTATGAAGATATTATCTTGCGTAAGATTGAGCTCTTACTTCTCTAATTACATTAACTTTGATTTCACCTGGATATTGAACTTTTTCTTCAATCTCTTTTGCAATTTCAGTTGCTAAAATAACAGCTTCATCATCATTTACAAGTTCAGCTTTTACAATAACTCTTACTTCTCTTCCTGCATTAATAGCATAAGCATTTATAACACCAACTTTTGATGTAGAGATATTTTCAACCTCTTCTACTCTTTTTAGGAAACTTTCTAATACTTCTCTTCTAGCCCCTGGTCTTGCCGCACTTAAAGCATCAGCTGCACAAACAGCTGCTGATTCTACATTTATTGGTTCTTCATGACCATGATGTGCAAATATAGCATTTAATACAGTATCTGGTTCATCATATCTCTTACAAATTTCAGCACCTAAATCAACATGAGAACCTGGAAGTTCATGAGTTAATGCTTTTCCAATATCATGTAATAATCCAGCACGTCTTGCTAAAATAGCATCTCCACCCATTTGAGCTGCTAGTAATCCTGCAAGATTTGCAACTTCTAAAGTATGTGCTAAGGCATTTTGCCCATAAGAAGCTCTATATCTTAGTCTTCCAACTAATTTGATTAATTCTGGATGCATAGATTTAATACCTAATTCCATAATTACATCTTCACCCTCTTTTTGGATGTTATTATCAAATTCATGTTTTACTTTTGCATATATCTCTTCGATTCTTGCAGGTTGAATTCTTCCATCTTCTAATAACTCTTTAATAGTTTTAGTAGCAACTGCTCTTCTATATAAATTAAAAGATGAAACAGTAATTGTATTTGGAGTATCATCAATGATAATATCAACACCTAATAACATTTCAAGAGACTTAATATTTCGCCCTTCTTTACCAATAATTTTACCCTTTGTTTCTTCATCATTGATAGGAATATTGTTTATAAGTCTTTCAGCTGCAAACTCACCTGCATATCTTGTAACAGCATGAGATAACATATTATTAACTTCATTTTTAACATTTTGTTCTGCTAATTTATATTTTTTTCTAAAAATAGAAGATATTTGAGCTCTTGAATCTTCTTTAACTTTTTCAAGCATAAGATCTCTTGCTTCATCAATAGTAAGACCTGATGCGTTTTCTAATATTTTAATTGCTTCTAAAGTTTTATCTTCATAAATCTTTTTTTGCTTAGATAAACCTTCTTTTATTGTTGTAATTTTATTATTTTTTTCAATTATCTCTTCTTTTTCAATCTTAATTGCTTTTAATTCAGATTCAAGATGAGCATTTAGTTCTTTCTCTTTTTGTTCAATTTTTTCAAGCATTAAAGAGTATTCTTTTCTTGCAGCTTTAAACTCTCTATCACAATTAATTTTTGCATTTAATTGTATATCTTTTAATGAAACTTCCGCTTCATGTTCAATAACTTTTGCCTTTGCTTTTGCTTGTTCTATAAAAATTTGAAATTTTGCTTTATCAATTTTTCTAACTACAATAATACTTATTGCAGAACTTATAAGTGCCACGATAACACTAACTATAATATATTCCATTCTTAAAACCTTAACTAGTAATTATATAATCTGATTGAATATCATGATCGCAAGATAAAATTTCATTACTTTTACAAAGTGTTAATTGCGTAAAAACAAGTGTTGGTTTGTATGTTAATCTACCAAAAAATCTATCATACATTCCTTTTCCAAAGCCTATTCTTTTAGCAATAGAATCAACTCCTACAACTGGAACGATTGCTAAATCAATTTTTGCAGCTTTAAAAAAAGAGTTATTTGGTTCTTTTATACCAAATTTCTTTGTATACAAAGGTAGTCTATATTTTATTATTTTAAAACTATCACCTTGCATATAAGGTACATACACATTTTTATTTTTTATTTTTCTTAATTTATTTATTAATGGTCTAACATCAACTTCTATATCCATTGGAATATATAATAAAATATTATTTGATTCACTATCTTTTATAAATTTTTCTAATTTTTTAACAACAATTTTGTTTTTATAATACTTTGAAAATCCACTTGAAAATTTTAACTTTTTTATACATGATTTTCGAAAATCACTCTTGTGATTTTTTTCCATATTTAAGCCTCACTTGGGTAAAATTCCTACCCAACAAATAATTTTACCCAAAGGAATTAAAATGCAGTTTAAAACATTAGCATTTTTGTCAATTTTGTCAATTTTATTTTTCACAGGATGTGATTCTAAAAATGAAAACAAAGATAGAACAGAAGTAAAAGAAAACAAAACAAATGAAAAAATCATAACATTAAAAACAACAGATAATAAAAATTTGAATATTACAATAAAAGATGAAAAAATTATTTTTAAAGATTATCCAAATAAAATTGTTTTACTTAATTTTTTTGCTACTTGGTGTGCACCTTGTAAAGCAGAAGTTCCAAATTTAGTTAGTTTGCAAAATACATTTAAAAATGATTTTGCTGTAGTTTCAGTATTACTTGAACAAAATAAAAAAAATGAAGAAATCATAGAGTTTATGAATAAATATAATATAAATTATCAAGTTACAAACTCTGCTGATAATTTTATTATTTCTGATGCACTTGGTGGAATAAAATCTATTCCTACAATGTTTATGATAGATAAAAGCTCAAATGTTTTCCAAAAATATGTAGGTATTGTTCCTTCTGAAATGATGGAAATGGATATTAAAAAGTTATTAGGTAAATAGAGGATAAATATGTTTAGTTTTTTTAAGAAAAAGAAAAAAGAAGAGCCAAAAGAAGAAGTTGAGCTTGTAGAACCAAAAATTGAAGAAAAAGTAGAAAAAGAAAATAAAGATGATGATGTAAAACCTCAAGAAAT
>NZ_JBGUES010000090.1:0-9005 GCF_041821165.1 Poseidonibacter sp.
TAAAACTTTTGAGTTAAAAGATGTAAATATAAAATCAATATTATTTAATTCTGTGATATTATCTAAGTTTTCAGTACTATAGTTTCTTAAATTAGATTTTATAATATCTTTGATTTCATTTTTTTCTTTTTTTAGTAAAACTTTTACAATATTATCAGTTTGATTAAAAAAATTATTTAGTTCTATTTCATGAAAATCTTTAATTGTTCCAGACTGCCAATTTAAAAACAATAAAATAGAACTAAAAGAGAAAATAAAATAAAATAGAGTAAAGAAGTTTATTAATTTATATTTCATTTGTTTGAATACCTAAATGCTTTATCTTTTAATTTTTCAATTTCTTTATAATCCATATTTTTATGTACTAACTTAAAATCACCAGAATATATTAAAGGAACTTTATTGCTATTATTTTGTAAGTCAAGCTTTATTGCTTCTGCCATTGCTACTCCATTATCATCATTCATTCTCATTACTGTAAAATCTAATTCTTTATCTCTTATGGCTTTAAGTTCAGCACTTCCTCCGCCCCAACCATTTACTTTGATTTTATCTAGTAATCCTTTTTCTTTTAAAACTTCAACAACACCAAGTGCTATATCAGTAGAACAAGCATAAATAAATTTTAGATTTTTATGGTTTTCTAATAAATCATAAGTAGCAAGTTTTGCTTTTTCTTTATTAAAATCAGTATAGTACCTATCAACAAGCTTTAAATTTGTATTTTTGTTTAAATATGTAATAAATTTATCACCTCTCATTTGGCTTACATAGCCTTGAGAACCATATAAAACAGCATATTTACCATTTATTCCTATTTCTTTAATATACTGTTTTGCAAGCATTTCTGCTCCAATAATATGATCGAAACCTACATAAAGAAATGGTTGTTTTAAATTTAAGTTTTTCAATGGAGTTGTAATATTTTGAAGTATTAATTTTGGATTTTTTTCATTTAAAATTGCAGAAATAAATTTAAAATGTTTTTTTGCATCAAGAGTAAAAATAAGATAGTTAGAATTATGAGAAAGAGCACTAACTAATCCATTTATTTGTTTATTTATTTCAACACTAGGTTTTGTAAAGAAATCAATTAGTTCATATTTTATTCCAAGTTCATTTAATCTTGCTTCAAAAGATTTCTTACTTCTTCTCCAATAATCAGAGACTTGTTTTCCTGGATATATCATATAAATTTTTATAGGGTTGTTTTTGTTTTTCTCTATAGGAATTGCTTTATTATCGACAATTTTTATAAAGTCATTAGAAGATATTTTCTCTTTTGGATTATTCTTATAATATTCAGAAGCTAGAATATATTCATCAATATTTGAAGAAAAACCACAGACTACTAAACATAATACAAATATCAATTTTCTCATTTTTTCTCCTGAATAATTATATCATAATTATTATTCTCCCCATAATTTTTTTCTAATTCTTAGTACTTTTTTTGCATAAGCTCTTCCTACTCTTGAGTTTTTATATCCTGTATTGTACATACTTAATGCGCATATTATTCTATAATTACATTTTCTTAAATTATATTTATAAATCTTTGCAGCAATATCTATATTTAATTCACGGTCTAATAAATCTTCATTATCTAAATTTAACCTTTTTAAATGAATTTTATTTATTTGACAAATTCCAATATCATAATTTAACAATAAAGGATCGAGAATAAAATCCATATATAAATTTGCTTTAAAAGCAGATGTAAAATAATGAGAACCTTTTTGAATATTAAATATTGATTTATTTACATTTATTACATTAGTTTTATGATTACTTTCATGTTTACATATTGCATATAATGTTTTATAGTTAACATTATATTTTTTACCTTTTTCAATAAAGATTTGATTAATTGTTTTACTAGAACAACCTGATATTAGTATAAGTATAAAAAAAAGCAGTAAATATTTTAATATATTTACTACTTTAGGCCTTTTTTGTTTAATCATTTTTTATTAGTTACTTTTTTATATTGTTTATTGCATTTTGAATATTATTAATTCTTGTTTGTGAACTTGGATGTGTTGAAAAAAACTCATTATTACTCTCTTTTCCTTCACTCATATTTTTCCAAAAATTTAATGCTTCATTTACATTATAACCAGCTTTGTGCATTAAATATATTCCAATTTCATCAGCTTCATTCTCTTGTAATCTTCCATAAGGAAGCATAATTCCAAGTTGAGTTCCAACTCCATATGCTTGATTAAATATATTTTGATATGAAGAACCTTGTGATGCTAAAACTACATTTCCTAAAACTTGAATACCTTGTTGTAGTTTTGCAGAACTCATTCTCTCAGCACCATGTCGTGCAAGTGCATGTGCAATCTCATGAGACATAACTGTTGCTAATTGATCATCATTTTTTGCAGCTTTTAATATCCCTGTATAAACAACAACTTTTCCTCCAGGTAAACAAAATGCATTCATTTGATTATCTTCCACAAGATTAAATTCCCATTTAAAATCAGATCTATTAGCAGCTTGTGCAATTCTAAATCCAATATTTCTGATTCTAAAAGCATCTGTTGTTGATGTTATTACTTTTAGAGAGGATAGTGTTTTTTTATATGATTGTTCACCTAATGCTAATTCTTCTTCTTGAGACATGAAAATCATTTGAGATCTATTTGTATATGGAGTCTTTTGTGTACAACCCACAATTATAAATAAGATAAAAAAAAGAGAAATAATAAAATTATAGTTTTTCATTTTACACCCCTTTAGTTGATATAATTATATGCTATTCTAATTATATCAAAAGATAAAGATTGTATCTATTATAATGTTTTTTTACTATTAATAAATTCTAAAATTAATGAATATAGTTCGTCTGTATTTTTTCCTTTTACAATAACATGGTTTTTTGCTTCAATCATACAAAGTTTTTTATTTTCTGATTGTATCTTTTCATGTATTTCATAAGCAGAACTAGGATTTACTACAGGATCATCTTTTCCTTGGATTATTAAAATAGGATTTTTAATATCTGATAAAATTTTTCTAGTTTTATTCATAAGTAAATTTAATTGCTCCATTGCTTCAACATAAAACTTATCATAATTTATACTAGGGTTTTCTGCTTGATTATGTACAAACTCTTTTGCATAATCATTCTCATTAAATCTTTTTACAATATCATTCCAAAAAGTAAGTGCTGGAAGAAAAGCTTTTACTCTAATATCGTTTAAATGAAGTGCTGCATTTATACAAATAACTCCTTCAAACTCTTTAAAACATTTTCTTGTACTTAATAGTGCAAGTAATCCACCTGTTGAAAATCCTACAATATAGATTTTTTTAAATGAAAGTGATGTAATGGTAATTGCTCTACATACTGACTTATACCAATCTTGCCATGTTGTATCTCTTAAATCTTCAGGAACAGTACCATGACCTGCTAATCTTGGCGCATATACATTTAAATTATTATCATATAAAAAATGTGCTAATTGTTCAACTTCTTTTGGTGCTGAACTAAAACCATGAATTGCAATAATACAAGTGTCATTATCTCTGTTTGTAAAATATTTTGCTTCTCCTATATGTTTTGGTTTTACATCATTTCTATGTCTAATTTTTAAATATGCTTCATCATATTCGTCTTTTTCTGCTTTTTTAAGCATAGTTAATAATTCTAAATCAATATCATCATTAGATTTATTGATAAGTTTATTTATGATAGTTTTAACACCTTCTTGAATTTGGATTTCATTTAATATCACTTTTAATATATTTTTTAATCGAATAGTATGATGTGTATAGTTATCAAGAAGTCTTTTTTTATTAACATAATAGTTTTCATTTTCGACTATTATTATTTCATCTTTTATAGCAAGTTGTAAAACATCCTCAAATTGATCATATTTTTCATAAGAAATTAAATAGATTAAATCTTTATCAATTTTATCATCATAATAAAAATCTTGTTTTTTTATCTGTTTTATTGCTAAGTAAATTAGCCTTTTAAAATGTTTTATATTTATATGTTTCTTTGGATATAAAAATAGTGTTAAAATAAATATATGGTCAAAATTAATTGTTAATGATTCATAAATTTTATTCATAGCATTATGCATTAAATCATATCTTATACTCTCTGTAATTAATTTTTGATTTAGCTCATTTTTATATGGTTTTTCTAAAATATCTTTTGTACTAATTGGTTCAAGTATTTGTATTGTTATTTTTGACCGTAAAATTATATTACTTTCAATTTCAAGCTCTTCTTTAAAAGTATCACCTAATTCATCAATTAATTTTTCAGCCATATTAATTAAAAAATTTCTACCAGTTCTTAATTTTGAATAAGAGATATTAATAGGAACAATCATTGTTTCATTTTTATTAATATCTGTACATTCATTTACAAAATAATTATGTTGAAATTTTTTAAAATCTTTAATTTTATTATTAAAATAGTTTTGTCTTAATATTTGAGATCTCAGTGCAAAAAAAGCGGCACCTGTATAAACTCTTTGACATGTTCCATCCACTTTTACACAAAAATTCTTATCCATTTTAGTAATATCTTTTGATTTTACCATCATTCCTTCAGGAAAAATCATCCAATCTTTACATGAGGTAATCAAATCTCCAATAATATGATTATTTCTATTTGGATTTGATTTTTTCATAGCCCCTAACTTTGTAAGAAAGTTTCCAAAGTATGTTTTAAATAAAGAATCATCGGCAATAACTCCAACCTTTTTACCTGTAAGATTATATAAAGTATAAGGAATAAGCATCGCCTCTGTTCTTGTAAAATGATTTGCTATAAAAATTCTAGGATTATTTTTAGGGATGTTTTCAATCCCTTTTATCTCTATATTCGCATCAAGAATCTTTTCTAACAGACTTAAAACATAACCATTAGTATCAATTAGCAAATCATTTTTTTTCATCGGGAAGCCTTATATTCATCTAGTTTAAATGAATCAACAGCAATAACTTCTTGTTTTAGAGTATGTGCTAATTTCATACTTAAAACAGCATCTTTAGATATAAGTTCTTTTTCTTGTAATTCATTTATCATATTTTCAAAACTATCTTTTTTAATAGTTTTATTTTTAATTGCATCTTTTAAGATTTTGAAGTTTCCTTCATTCTCTTTATTTAATCTAACTGCATCTTGGATTTTTACTAATTTATCATCAGAATCTGATGAGATAAAAATATTTGATGTTAAGTTATCTAACGTTTCTTTATTTCTTAAAGATTTTACAATTTTTGCATTAAGTGAATCTTTTGCTTTAATAGCAAATGGATTTACTTTTACAAGTGGTAGTAAGAATCCTATAAAACCAATATTTGAAATAATTTCTTCTCTTGCTATTTGAATATCATTAAAACAATATTGGCAAATATAATCTACTAAGTTTTTATTCTCTTCACTTGGGTTATTTTCATATTCTCTTATAGTAGCTGTAATTAAATAACAGTTAGAAAGAATATCTCCAAATCTAGCACTAATATTTTCTCTTTTTTTCAATGCAGGACCTAAAATCAATAATGCAAGATTTGTTAAAAATGTAAATTCTGCACTAACCCAAACAAGTTTTTGTTTATATCTTTTTAAGTCGCCTTTTTGACAACTTGCATGTCCTCTTGTAAAATTATATACAATAGTTTTAGCAAAGGCATTTGTAACTAAACCAATATGAGAAAAGAATGCTTTATCAAAACTTTCAATATTATTGTTTTTTAGTGCATTTATTTGTGTATAAATATATGGATGAGATTTAATTAATCCTTGTCCAAACTGCATTAAATTTCTTGTTAAAATATTTGCACCTTCTACCGTAATAGAAATTGGTAAAGCAAAATAAGCATGAGCTAAAAGATTTCCTTTTCCTCTCATAATTGCACTTCCGCCTAATACATCCATTGAATCATTTATTACTTCTCTGAATTTTTCAGTAGCATGATATTTCATAATTGAGTTTACAACTCCTGGTCTTACATCATCATCAATTGCATCTAAAGTATAGTTTCTAGAAGCATTTAATAAATAAGTAAAAGCTGCAACTTTAGCAATTTTTTCTTCAACACCTTCAAAGTGATCAATACTTAGTCCAAATTGTTCTCTTAAACTAGAGTAAGAAGCTAAAACATTTAAAGCAAGTTTACTCCCACCTAAAGATACACTTGGTAAAGATATACCACGACCAATAGATAAAGACTCAACAAGCATTTGCCAACCTTTTCCAATTCCTTTTTCTTCGCCAATAATATCTTCAAGACCAATTACTACATCTTTACCATATATTGGAGAATTTACAAATGGAATTCCTAATGGGTCATGTCTTTTTGAGTTATCAACTCCTTGAAGTTTCGAATCGATTAAACCAAATGTAATACCTAGATTTTCCTCTTTCCCTAGTAATTTGTCAGGATCACTAAGTGTAAAAGCAAGTCCAATAAGTGTTGCTATATTTCCTAATGTGATATATCTTTTCTCAAAGTTTAATCTGATTTTGATTTCACCATTTTCATCTTTAAATAATATACCATTTGATGTAATTGATGTAGCATCACTTCCTGCATTTGGTTCTGTTAAACCAAAACAAGGTACTTGTTTACCTATTGCTAAATCATTTAAGTACTTATCTTTTTGAGCTTGTGTTCCATGTTTTAATATTAACTCAGCAGGTCCAAGTGAATTTGGAACCATAACAGTAATTGCTAAAACTTGTGATCTTGATACTAGTTTTTCAATTACATGAGAGTGAGTTGTTGCACTAAAACCTAATCCTCCATACTCTTTTGGAATTATCATACCAAAGAATTTTTTCTCTTTAATAAACTTCCAAACTTCAGGTGAAAAGTCTCTATTTTGGAAAATTTCCCAATCTGTTGTCATTTCACAAAGCTCATTTACTTCATTATCAATAAATGATTGTTCTTCTTCTGTTAATTCAATAACTTTTTGTTCTTTGATTTCTTTAAAATCAACTTCTGCTTTAAAAAAGTTAGACTCAACCCAATTTGTTCCAGCTTGAAGTGCAGCTTCTTCTGTTGCTGAAATATTTGGTAATAAACCTTTTTCTTGAATAAACTTTACTAATTTACTTGAAACAAATTTAACTCTAAATGGCTGAAATGTAAACACAGCTGCTAGAGCAAAAAATATTATCCAATATAAAGCACCTACATCAAAAAATATAAATGAATACACTCCAATTATCGCAAAATATGAATATAATGGAAATGCAAAAAATCCTAAGATTAAAAGTATTAATAAAAATATTATTGTTTCCATAACTTTTCTCCTGTATTAAAATCTTTATTTTCGCTAGCTAATTTTAAAAGTAAATTACTTGGAGTAAATCTACTTCCATACGCTTTTTCATATGTTTGTAATCTTTTTACAATATGTTCTATACCTAAGTCATTAGCTAATGTACATAATCCGCCTTTATATGGAGGAAATCCAGTACCTGTAATCATTGCAAAATCAATTATATTTGCATCATCAACAATACCTTCTTCAAGACATCTTGATGCTTCATTTATCATAATATAAATACATCTTTCAACAATTTCGTTTTCTGTTATAATTTTATTATTATTGTCTAGCATTGACGTAACATTTTCATTTACTTCTATATCTTTGCCATTGTAAATATAAAAACCTCTATTTGATTTTTTACCTAAAAGTTTTAAATCTTTATATATTTTTGTAAGAATTGGAGCAATTGGCATACGCTCACCATAGGCTTCATTTAAGATTGATGCAACTTTATATCCGATATCAATACCTACTGTATCAGTAAGTGTAAATGGACCCATTGGCATACCAAAATCTTTTATTGTTTTATCTATTTGTTTAATATTTGAACCATCACTTAAAATAAATGCTGCTTCATTTAAATAAGGAAGTAATATTCTATTTACAATAAATCCTGCACAATCTCCAACTAAAATTGGAGTTTTACCACAAGATATTAAAAGTTCAAAAGTTTTATTTATTGTTTCTTTTGAAGTATATGAAGATGGAATTACTTCAACTAAAGGCATCATATTTACAGGATTGAAAAAATGTACCCCAATAAAATTTTCTTTATTTTTTATATCACTTCCTAGTTTTTCAATAGAAATTGATGAAGTATTTGTTGCAATAATTGCATTTTTATCTAATACTTTTTCAAGCTCTTTATAGGCTTCTTTTTTTGCTTCTTCATCTTCAATAATTGCTTCTATTGCAAACTCTGTTTTGTTTAAACCAATAAATTTATCTGTGTATGAAATTTTATTTAGTTTAAAATCAACTTGACTTTTTGTCATTCTTCTAGTTTTAATTAAGAAGTCATAAACCTTTGCTACATCTTTTAAAATATCTTTTACTTGTTCTATTTTTCTAATTTTGATTCTAACTTCTTTTAAGTATTTAGAAAATAGCCAAATAATTCCTTTTCCCATTACTCCATTTCCTAAGATTGTTACATTAGAAATAGGGCTATTTGTTTTCTCATAGTTTTTATTTAATTTTTCAAAAGTAAAAAATAGTTTTATCATATTTTTTGATTCTTTAGTAACTGCTAATTTACTAAACTCTTTTGCTTCTAATAATATTCCTTCTTCAAAAGATTTACCAAAACTTTGTTTTATTACTTCAAGTGCTTTATATGGAGCTTGAAATTCTTTATTTACTTTTTTTTCTAATGTTGATAATGTTTTTGAAAATACAATTTCATTAAAAGGCCATTTTTCTAAAATATTAAATTTTTTTCTACTTTTAACTCTTTTATTAATCGCATTTTGAATAAACTCTTCAAGTTTAAAATCTTTTTGACCATCATCAAAAACTTCATCAACTAAATTTATTCTATAAGCTTTTTTTGCATCAACTGTTTTTCCACTTAAAATTAAATCTAAAGCATTAATTAATCCAACAACTTTTGGAGCTCTTTGTGTACCTGCAAAACCTGGAAAAAATCCTAATTTTACTTCAGGGAAAGCAAGTTTTGTTTTTTCATTTGTAC